>JAUWRZ010000521.1 GCA_030610325.1 Sulfurimonadaceae bacterium
GGAACCACCCTGATAGAGTTCTGAGGTAAGGTCACGGGTAAAGCTCATCCGTTCAAGCGTATCATGAGAGAGCTGTTTAAGCTGCCTGGTAAGTACGACACCGTAGTAGTAACGTTTGACATCAAAGATGACCTGATTACGACTGCGGCGCATATCCTCTTTTGCGATCTCCTGAGCTATCTTAGCCTGCTGCGTGATCGCGGTGATCTTCCCTCCGGTATATAACGGCAATGTCAGGTTCAATCGACTTAAGACCGTGTCTCGTCCCATCATCTTTGCGTCAAGCTCGATCGGTGTGGACTGAGATGTAACCTGACCTGCTGCTATGGCGCCCTGTGCGACCTGGGTGGCAGTAGGTGCAGGAGGAGGGTTTCCGACAGCACCGGCCTGTGTTGCGGCAACTGTGTCCATAAAGGCTGCATTACTGAGCAACTGCTGCTGAGCCGCTGCCTCTGAAGTCACAGCATCTCCACGCATCTCAAAGACCGGTGCTTCATCAAGCCGCATGGCACTGACTTCCAGATCGAGTGTCGGATAGTGCCCGCTCATCGCCTGCTCATACTGTGCATCGGCTATCTTGATGGCAGTACTTGAGACCTTAAGCTGGTTATTGTTCTCCAAGGCAATAGCGATCGCCTCATCGAGTGTCACCACCTCTTCTCTGCAAGAAGCAGTGTCGGGAGCATCACACACAGTGCCAGATTAGCTATCTTGTTCATCGTTCTTCCTTATTAAAGATCTTCTATCTCTCATCTGTTGGTATCTGTATGACCTATCTGCTTCGACTATCATGCGCTCTCTCCTGCTCGTATTGTCGATAGCGATCATAAAAGAGTTTGAGCTCATCATGATCGCTCTTTGAGAAACGTTTTAGACGGTCCGCTTTAAAAAGCATCAATATCTGTCGGACACGTTCATGTTCATGCAGTGTCATGATGGCGCTATCAAACCTGGAGATGATCTCCGGATCAGTATCTTTATGAAAGATACTGGCCATACTCATCTGAAGTCTTTTCTCTTTGAGTACCTCTATCGACATCCCGACCTGAGGGTTCATCTCTTTTGCAAGATCCAGTGTCCCCCTCGTGACTACAGCCGCATCTATCTTGTCGAAAAAAAGGTCAAGCAGCCGCTTTGAGCGTCTTTTTTCTGTGACTATTTTTGAGAAGAACTCCTGATGCTTTGGCAGCCCCTCCTCCATCAGCAGCACATCAATAAAAAGTCTTCCTACCTCATCGACGTTGGCAATACCAAGTCTTTTACCTTTAAGGCCATGGATACTTACTATCGCTTTATCATTTCTGACAAGCAAGACCAAAGTATTGTAAGCGTTTGCATCATCTCGTGAAGGTGAGAAACCGACTATATGTTCATCAAGCTCAAAGCTTTTGACCAGGTCTAATGGTCGAACCAGAATATAGTCGAGCTCTCCTTTAGAGAAATCCTCTTCAAGTAGCTCGATCGAACTATAGAAATGGCTCTCTATCGGTATGCCTACATGATCGCCCAGCTCCTCCATCCATAAAGAGAGTGTGATCTTAATATCTTTTGGACTGGCATCTACTGAACTATAGATAAGATGTCCGACATGGAGCTTCATCTGGGTACCTGCATAAAGAGCAGAAGTGAATATAGGTAGAAAAGCAACACAAAGGAACAGGAGTAGCATTCTGGACCTACTCATCA
>JAUWRZ010000505.1 GCA_030610325.1 Sulfurimonadaceae bacterium
CAGCGGCTACCCTGACTGCAGAGAAGATTACATCCGGAGTATGCAGAAAAGCATCGATCTTGGTACAAAAGAGACGACCGACATCACTATAGCTATGCCGCTGGTGCATCTGAAAAAAGAGCAGATAGTAAAAGAGGCCATCAAGTATGAGGTGCCTCTTGCACTGACCTGGAGCTGCTATCAGAACGAAGATGAGGCCTGTGGTCTCTGTGACAGCTGTCGCTTGCGTCTAAAAGGTTTTGAACTGGCGGGTATCAACGACCCGATTCCCTATGCGACTAGAACACCCCTTTGATCCACTGATAGACAAGCATTCAAAGATCCTGATACTGGGTTCGTTCCCAAGTATCAAGTCTTTTGAGGATGCGTTCTATTATGCCCATCCACGTAATCAGTTCTGGCCCATCATGGAGAGACTGTTTGATGTGAGTCTTGAGGACAACGAGAGTAAAAAAATATTTGCACTAAGTCATGGTATTGCCCTATATGATACATACGGTTCTCTTCAGCGCTCACAAGGCAACTCCAGTGACAGTAATCTTTCAGATCTGCGCCCTAATGATATCCCCGCACTTTTAGAGCAATATCCCGCAATCAAAAAAGTGTTTTGTACCGGTAAGAAGTCTTATGACGGGATGCGAAAATATTTTCCAGATCTTCTCGTCCCGGTGCTGCTGTTACCATCGACTTCACCGGCGTATGCAGCAATGAGATTTGAGGATAAACTGGAAGCATACAGAGTCATCAAGACAGCTTTAGGGCACTTCTAATGAGCCTGATGATGTACTGTGTTATAATCCAATAGATAATAATAGTGAAGAGAGCATGAACAAAAAAGATGTCGAACCTACTTCCAATAGTACTGATATGATCATGACTGGGGATGACTATCTCTACGAGACCTTTGAACAAGATGCCATCGGCATCTGTCACATGGGACTTGACCATAAGGTCTTACGCGTCAATGAGAAGTTATGCCGTATGCTTGGTCATACTAAAGAGACGTTAGTGGGCAAAGAGATCTTCGATCTCAGTTTTGAGAGTGATGGCAAGCGTGATCGCGAACAGATAGAAAGACTGCTTAAAGAGCCCAGAGATATCCCCTCCTCAATAGAGAGACGATGCCCTACCGGAGATGGAGGTGAGATCTGGATCGAGGTCGCCACCTCACTTTCGCATCACCATGGCCACCCCAAATATCTTATCTGTTTCATCACAGACATCACCGAAAAAGTACGCTTAGAAAAAGAGATCCAGAAGAACGAAGCACGGTTTGAGATCCTCTATGAGGATGCACCGCTTAGTTACCAGTCACTCGATGAGTCAGGTAATGTCGTACAGATAAACAGGACCTGGCTTGATACTTTGGGATATACTAAAGAGGAAGTGATAGGACACAATATCGCGGAGTTCATCGTTCCCGAAGAGCATCTGCTTTTACAGGAGCGTTTTGGAGGTTTTCTGCAAAATGGCTTTGTCCACGATGCTGATTTCACTCTGATCAAAAAAGATGGAAGCAAGGTGGTCGTCAGTGTCGAGGGGCGGATCGTCCGAGACAAAGATGATGAGCGGATGCTGACGCACTGCATACTTGAGGACATCACCAGCGAACGTCAGGCAAAAGAGGCACTTCTGCTTAGTGAACAGAGGTTAAGGCAGGTCATCGATGCCACCAACCTTGGCATCTGGGATTGGGAGTACCAAAGCGGTGTCCATCATGTCGATGAGAACTGGCTCAACATGCTTGGATACTCTAAAAAAGATATCATAGGCGATGTCACAGACTGGTCGGAACGTATACATCCCGATGATAAGGCACATGTCGAACAGACTATCGCTCATGCGATAGATGCTGACATCTCCTATACTGTAGAATTTCGTATGCAC
>JAUWRZ010000470.1 GCA_030610325.1 Sulfurimonadaceae bacterium
ATATCACTGCTTTCGCTTTTAAATTTGTGATGGACAAGGTATAATCAATTATCAAATCCTTTATAAGTGGGCTGCCTATGCCAGGTCGAATACTTTTTGTACTCATCTTAATGCTTTCGAGCGCGCTGTCAGCTCAGCTCCAGATGGATGATGCAAAGGAGTATGACCTTCGTGGTCATATAGCCTATTATGAGGATAAAGAGGGGCTCTTGTCATTTGATGAGGTCCGGACAAGAGAGTTTGCCGATCTTGATGTGGCAGTACCGAGTTTCGGGTTTACCCCATCTGCGTACTGGTTTAAGATGATGATCGTTCCCTCAAACAGTAGTAGAGAACAGAACTGGTGGCTCAGTATCAGTTATCCACTGCTCGATCACATCCAGTTCTTCAGTGCGGACCAGGAGGGAAACTGGCGCTCCTCTCAACACAGTGGTGAACTAGAAGCGTTTGAATACCGTGAACTTCCTGATCGCCATTTTCATTTTCGGGTAGAGTTTACCGAGGGTCCGGTGACACTCTATATAAGAGTCACGACTGATGGCTCCATGCAGGTCCCGATGCGGCTGCACACTTCAGAGAAGATCATAGACACTATTCAGATCCCTTTGCTCCTGACTGGTCTCTATTATGGTGTCTTTCTCATCATCTTCTTATACAATCTCATACTCTACTTCTATACACGAGAGAAGAACTATATCTATTATCTGCTATTTATCAGTAGTTTCATCGGTTGGCAACTGACACTTGATGGATTGGGTGTTCAGTATCTCTGGTCTGACTGGCCATGGATGATCGAGAACATGACCTCGCTCTGGATGTCGATGGCTACGTTCTTCTCTATTCTTTTCAGTCGGAGTTTTCTTAGGACAAAAGAGCATGCGTTCGGGCTGGATAACCTGTTGTTGGTACTTCTACTGATAACAGGAGTCTTGATGATGGGCTCTTTTGTACTCTCTTATAATGTCATCGTCACCGCAAACGCCATGATGGGTGGTGTCGTAGCTGTAGCGCTGCTTATGACCGGTGTGATAATGTTCCGGATGCATTACCGTCCTGCACGTTTTTATATCGCCGGCTGGACAGCTTTTTTACTTGGGACCATTGTCTTCGCACTAAATAAATTTGATGTCTTTGGCGGCTTTTATCTGTTTAATCATGCACAGCAGATCGGCTCAGCCATAGAGATGGTCCTACTCTCATGGGCACTTGCAGACAGGGTCAAACTGCTTCAGGATGAGTATGTCGAGAAACTGAGTGGACTGAACCTTCTGTTGCAGGGGAAAGTACGTGAAGGGTTGGAGTCCGCGCGGGAGAAAGACCGTTTGATGCTGAAGCAGTCGAAACTTGCTGCACTGGGCGAGATGATCGAGCAGATAGCGCATCAGTGGCGTCAGCCGTTAAACACGCTTGCACTTATCTCCCAGGACCTTTACATCAAAGTCCAGCTTGGGCAGTTCAAAGAAGAGGACTTTGAGAAAGCGCATGAGCAGTTCAACAATAATCTGCAGTATATGTCCAAGACCATCGATGATTTTAGAAACCTCCATCTCAGTGATAAAGAGGATGAGGACTTTTGCCTCGAGGAGTTGGTCCGATCGGTCGTATCACTGAACGAAGCATCCCTTAAGTACTCAAATATCACTTGTACCATCTTCAGTAGTGGTGAGCACCATATCAAGACGGCAAAGAACGAACTGATCCAGATCTTGATGAACCTTATCAAAAATGCACGTGATGCGATCACGGACCATCAGATCCAGGAAGGTCGTATCATCGTCGGTGTCGAAGAGGAAGAGGATAAGGTGATGCTTTTTATCGAAGACAATGGTGGAGGAATACCTGCTGAGATAGCAGAGAAGGTCTTTGACCCTTACTACACTACAAAAAGTGAAGAGAACGGGAGCGGCATAGGACTCTATATGTCAAAGAGCATCATCGAAGACAGTATGCACGGTACGCTGACGGTAGTCAATGGCTCTATGGGTGCCCGTTTTGTCATCACCTTGCCTAAAGGGTGATAAAGTCTGTTTGTTTAAGCTCCTCTCGTTCCACAGTCGTACTGTGGAATGCTTATCGCGATTCATTATGCATGATGAGCATAGCTGAGTGATATACTCAGTGTAATAGGGTGATCATGACGAATATGCTACACTTCTCTCAACAATACGCAGGGGTATAAGCATGATGCAATATTTTCACCGTCAGGTGCAGCTTTGGGGTGAAGAGACTCAGCGCTCTTTACAAGATAAAAAGATC
>JAUWRZ010000191.1 GCA_030610325.1 Sulfurimonadaceae bacterium
ACCTTACGATCAATCCTGAAGAGGAGAAGATCATCTATAAAGAGAAAGAGATCGAGCTCAAAGGAAAACCTTTTGAAGTCCTGACTCACCTCGCACGTCACCGTGACCAGATCGTCTCCAAAGAGCAGCTTCTTGACGCCATCTGGGAAGAGCCTGAACTCGTGACACCAAATGTCATCGAGGTCGCCATCAACCAGATCCGCCAGAAGATGGACAAACCTCTCCACATCACGACCATCGAGACTGTCCGTCGTCGTGGTTACCGCTTCTGTTTCCCTAAAGAAGTATAAGGGCGCTTGGCACCTTATAAAATAACCAGACTCCGATCTTCAGGAGTCTGACTCCACGCCTACTCAAGACATCCTCTTTTATTATATGACAGCACTTTCAACAGACCTATTAGACAGATATCACACACCTATCAAGCCCTACACTGATCTTTATACTATAATGGCATCATGAGTCGTACTGATGTTGTCATCTTTATCATGGGTGCAATAGCCCTGTTTCTTCTTATCGGTTATTTCAGGCAATATAGGACTGCGACAAAGATCCGTAAAGATGCTTCTGAAGCTTCCAAGAGACAAAGGCTGAAGCGACCTCTCCATCATGAGCGTCTAGCCAGATTTGACCGTATCATCTTTGATGTCATCAGTAAGCGAAAGCATATGAGTAAAGAGGAACATACCTTCCTTCTAACATCAATACCACTTCTCTACTCCAAAGACTCTGAAGTCCAAAAGAGCATTGAGTATATCGACTCTCTCTATGAGAGATATGCTGAGCAAGAAGAGAGGTCTGTCTAGATGCAGAAGCAGACACTGAGCGAGCTCGAAGAAGAACGTGATCAGCTGGCACTCAAAAAAGCGTACTGGCGTAAAAAAGTCGGAAACAGATATGTACCGATGATGATAGCCGTTGGTCTGGCTATGACGATAATCAACTTATTGGTCGGTATCGCTTTACTTCTGGGTATCATCGTATTTACAAGAGCCATAGATGAACATATCAAACAGATGCAGGATGAGTATATTGAGATAGTGAAGGAGATCAGAGAGCTCGAAGATAAAGCAGAGTCTTTTACTGAGCATCTGGAGTCATGATCAATGATCACCATCAAACATACTATAGGAGAGTGACCGATGCGATTTGAAGTAATCGATGATACTGTCTTTTTTTATAAGTCAGACAAACAGTACAGAGTCGTAACAACAGATGTGACACGTCTTGCCGCAAGACCAGGTACAAGAGTATTAGCTCTCATCAATAAAGATGAGAAGAGGGTCTCAATGCCGATCGATACCGCTGTAGGGGAGATCGAGGGGTATCAGGCCGTAATAGACTCTCTCTCATAGACTGCGATACTGCTATCTTGAGATCATACTAAAAAAGACATCCAAGCTTAAATCAAATTAGTAAATAAAAAATACTGTATGATATTAAGTATAAAAGATATTCTCAGTGGAGATGGCAATGTTATCAAAAAAAAGTATCAGAACGCAGTTCATCATCCAGCTTATCATCGCTTCGGCTACATTAATAGTCCTCTTCTCCTCCATCCTTTTCCTCTATATAGAGAAGTCCATCTATGATGACAAGCGTACCGAACTGTTCCACTATGCGGAGAACATCTCTACCTACAGATCACTTGCAGAAGCGGAGGAGGGATCAGAAGACAACCTACTGGGGCTTTCTGTCGAGATGCTGACGCTTAAAAAAGAGAAAGATCATCAAAAGATCTATGAGTACAAAAAAGAGGGACAGACTTTTTTGGCCCTGATCTATCCTTTTGACAAAGAAGTCGGTAACTTTCTACGCATCACGAAGAACATCACAGCGACATCACAACTACTGGCCAAGATCTTGAATTCGATCTTTATCATCAATGCCATCGGTTTCATACTTATCCTCATCTATGCGATCGCTCTCTCAAAGATGCTTATCCTACCCATAAAGACACTGAGCAGACGGCTCTCAAACATGAACGAGAACATGATGCGACCGATCAAGATCAGTACGCTTCCTGAAGAGTTTGAACCTCTGGGAGAGACTATCAACCGGCTCATAGGCCGTATACAAACACATGTCAAGTACCAAAAAGAGCTCTTTATCGGCGCGGCACATGAGCTCAAGACACCACTGGCCGTCATCAAACTGAAGAACCAGGTCACTTTGATCAAAAAACGTGATCCGCAAGAGTACATCGATGCCATCAAAGTGACAAACGAGAGCGTCGATGAGATGAACAAGATAGTAGCCGATATCCTCAATGTAGGACGACAGGAGGGAGCCCAACTTGATACTCCCGTACAAGCTGATGTCATCTCTCTTCTAAGAAAGAAAGCCAATGACTTCACTCTACTTGCCCAGAGTGAGGGTAAGAGTATGGAGATGGAGTTCAAACCAGCCGTATTTATGGCAACACTACAGGAGAACCTTGTAAACCTGATCATTCAGAACTTCTTACAAAATGCACTGAAGTTCACACCCAAGGGTAAAAGAGTCCTCGTACAAAGCCGTCCGGAGGGCAGTGATCTGCTGATCGAAGTCATTGATGAGGGTATCGGGATCGATGATACTGTTGACCTTTTCGCACCTTTTAAACGACAGGGGAACAAAGGTGGTGTCGGACTGGGACTTTTCCTTGCCAAAAGTGCAGCAGATGCGCTTAGAGCAGAGATATCACTCCACAATCGTCGCGATGGAAAAGATGGTACAGTCGCCTCACTGCGTATCAACTCAAAACTCTGCTGTCCCCTTCCAGGGATGTAAAGTATCTTTAGCAATATAGGGCAGCTCTCAATAAACGGTTATCTTCTGTTGAAGAGAAGCCTAATAAACAACCTTCTCTTCAGCTTTTTACGTGTTTAAAACTAATGCAAGCTTTCTTTTGCTATAACTCAAAACGATAATTTTAATGCAACAAAAGGTTACTAATGCCACTCTTGATCAATGATGAATGTATTGCTTGTGACGCCTGTCGTGAAGAGTGTCCGACAGAAGCTATTGAAGAGGGTGACCCGATATATATCATAGAACCTGACCGCTGTACAGAATGTGTCGGTATCTATGATGAACCAGCCTGTATCGCTGTCTGTCCGGTCGACTGTATCGTCCTTGATAAAGACAATGTAGAGACTATGACTGAACTGCTTTTCAAACATGAACAGCTTATGAAAGAGGAGTAGTCTATGGCAAAGCGTACCGCAATCATCGACATAGGATCGAACTCAGTACGTATGGTGATCTTTGAGAAGACCAGTCGCTTTGCCTTTCATCTTCTTCATGAAGTCAAAAGTCGTGTACGGATCAGTGAAGGTGCCTATGACAACAACGGAGACCTTCAGAGTGATTCTATCGAGCGGGCGATCTCTGCCCTGCGAGACTTTCTCTCCATCACCCACTCCTACAAAGTACGAAAGACCCTTGCTGTCGCTACATCTGCAGTACGTGATGCCCCCAATAAAAAACTTTTTCTCAAACGTGTCGAAGATGAACTTGGTCTACGTATCAAAGTCATCGACGGAGAGCGTGAAGGCTACCTTGGCGGTATAGCCTGTGCAAACCTACTGCCACATATGCAGGCAGTCACGATCGATATTGGGGGAGGATCTACCGAATGTGCCTGTATCGATAATGGTAAGGTACTCAACAGCTTCTCCCTCGACATCGGTACAGTCCGACTTAAAGAGCTCTTTTTTGACCGTGATGATATCGAAGGAGCTACACAATATATAGACGATGCACTCAAAGAGCTTCCAGCTCAAGAGAGTGCACATATCATAGGTATTGGCGGTACATACCGTGCACTTGCCCGCGCTATTATGCACCAGAGTGACTATCCGCTGGAGAAACTGCATGGTTATAGCGTTAAAGCAAAGAGACTCATAAAGTTCGCAGAGGAGATCCTTGACGCAGATGAGGATAAGCTCAAAGAGATGGGTATCAAAAAAGAGCGTTTTGATGTCATCAAGCCCGGGACACTGATATTTTTACGTATCTTGCACCACCTCAAGGCTGACTCCCTGACCTCCAGTGGTGTCGGTGTCAGAGAGGGGGTCTACCTTGCCGATCTTTTACGCAATGCCAATCATCGTTTTCCAGAGAACTACAACCCTTCCATGCGCTATCTTTTAGACAAGTATATCATCGAACCTGAACAGGTAGAGCGGATCGCACAGGTGACCAAAAGACTCTTTGATCTTCTGCATGAAGATATGGACATCCCTGCCAGCTTCAGAAAAGAGCTCAGTATCGCTGCTAAACTCTCCAAGATCGGCACCTCACTGCACTACTACTCCTATCATCAACACAGCTACTATCTTACGCAGACAGCACTGGAGTACGGCTATACTCATGAGCAGATCATGCTCATCTCGACACTAGTACGATATCAGAAGCGAAAGCGGCCAAAAAAGGCTCACCGTGAAGCCTACGAAACACTACTTCCTGATGACCATATCATCGAAGGGCTCAGTTTTATTCTTGCACTTGCAGATGCACTGCTCAGTGACCATCCCCAACGAGTTCCCTTTTCACTCACATATGCCAAGAAGACCATAAGCGTCCAATCGACAGACAGGCCTATCTACCTACCTCAGGAGGTCGTTTCGACACTTGAGATGCCTAAGGGGATATCTGTGGAGTTTGTATAGTTAAGCAATCGTATAGACGAATCTCATATCCTACAGCTATACTGCTCTTTTCAATACTGACTGTATAGACGATAGAGGTGACAAGGGCTAAAGTCCAGTGCAGTGGAGGCTAAAGCCGTAATCGTCACAGCGTCGTCAGTCGCTTCGCTTTTCTGAACTAGCAATTGTCACGCGCTTTTACTGTTACTCTTGCTCTTGAAAACAAATACTCTTCTAAAAGCGCTGTCCGATCGTGAACTCGAAGAAGCTGGTCTTATCGTCCTTAGCGTCGTTAAGCGGTTTGGCAAAGACAAGCTGAACAGGGCCGACTGGGGAGAACCACTCAAGGCCAAGTCCGTAACCACCGCGAGAGACATCCTCAAATGACC
>JAUWRZ010000006.1 GCA_030610325.1 Sulfurimonadaceae bacterium
CACCAGGGATCCTCGCACTTCTTTCTACGATGACGACTTCGTCTTTGATCTCCGGTACTTCCAGTGCGAGCAGCTGCTCAAGGAACTTTGGTGAAGTTCGGGAAAGCTCGATATGAATACCGTTTACTTTATCGATGTTAACACGGCGGACAACGGCTTGTGCGACATCTCCGACTTTGAAGACCTCCCCTTTGATCCGACTTTTCATCGGCAGGACTGCACGGACCTCATCCATCTCGATATAGGTACTTTGATCACCATCGACACGAGTGACACGTCCGGAGACGATGCTTCCGATCTTCTCTTTGTATTTGTTGTAGAGTTCGTTCTCCACAAGACGCTGGATATGAAACTCGATCTCTCGGTGAAGGGTCATGGCGGCAGTACGTCCATGGGAGTTGATATCATGTTCTATCTGGAACTCATCGCCTACTTCGACATCCGGGTCGACCTCTTCTTTGGCACGACTGAGCGCGATGAAACCCTGGTTGACATCACCCTCTTCAGTATAAAGTTGGTCATCATCATCATCATCGACGACAGTGATGGTCTGATAGACACGGATACTTTTTGTCTCCTCATCGATCTCAGCATCATAAGTAAAATCTGGATCGATCAGACGTTTGGCTGTCTGTATGAAAGCGGTCTTGATCCCCTCTTTTACATTTTCCGGGCTAAGGCCCTTCTCGTGGGCGATCGCATCGACGATATCTAAAACATTTTCCATTACTATCCCTTTGGATGATTCACTTTTTCATAAAAACAATTACGGTCATGGGAGCTCTTTTTTATGAAGGGTGCAATTATACTGGGATATCACTTAATTAAATATTTATTGAACAGCGGCTATAATGCAATACTTTTGAGAAGATAAACTGAGAATAAAGGATGCTTATGGAGCTGAAAGTCGCACGTAGTGAGCAAAAAGCAAAACCAAAGAAAATAGACGTTAAGAAGATCGATGATATGTTGGTCAAAGATGGTTCTGTGATCATCTATTTTGATCGCGATAACTCTCACAAGGACCTATTGGCACTACAGGACCATTTTGAGAACGAAGGCAGCAGTTTCTATATGCGTGAAGTACGCTACGGCCTGGCTGAGAATGAATACATGTATGAAGTCCACATCGTATAAGCGATGAATAGAAGTACTACCTCGTCGGGTATCTGCTCTGGTATGAGACTGCATGATGAGTCATATCCACAACAGATCGGAGACCGCTGAGATGGCTGAAGAAAAAAAACTTTTTATTGAGACACTGGGTTGTGCGATGAATGTCCGTGATTCGGAACATATGATCGCAGAACTGAATGAAAAAGAGGACTATGTCCTGACAGATGTGGCTTCTGAAGCCGATCTTATTCTCATAAATACCTGCTCTGTCCGCGAAAGACCCGTACATAAACTCTTTTCCGAACTTGGATCGTTCAACAAACATAAGAAACCGGGCGCAAAGATCGGGGTATGTGGTTGTACCGCGTCACATCTTGGAAAAGATATCATCAAAAGAGCTCCTTATGTGAACTTCGTACTGGGTGCTCGTAATGTCTCCAAGATCACAGATGTACTGCATCGGGACAAAGCAGTCGAGGTGGCGATCGACTATGATGAGTCTCAGTTCGCTTTTAAAGACTTCCGCTCGTCACTCTATAAAGCTTATATAAATATCTCTATCGGTTGTGATAAGCAGTGTACCTTCTGCATAGTGCCAAAGACAAGAGGCGATGAGATCTCTATCTTACCTGAACTCATCGTCAATGAAGTACGAAAAGTAGTCTCGCAAGGTGCCAAAGAGGTCTTCTTGCTTGGTCAGAACGTCAATAACTATGGACGTCGCTTTTCCGGTGATGAGCCTAAGATCGATTTTACTGAGCTGCTTCGCCGTGTAAGTGCGGTAGAAGGTCTGGAGCGTATCCGTTTCACCTCTCCGCATCCGCTGCATATGGACGATGCGTTTATAGAAGAGTTCGCCAAGAACCCGAAGATCTGTAAGTCGATGCATATGCCGCTGCAGTCAGGCTCGACTGCACTGCTAAAATCGATGAGGCGTGGTTACAGCAAAGAGTGGTTCCTCAACCGTGTGGCAAAATTACGCGAGATGGTCCCTGATGTCAGTATCAGTACCGATATCATCGTCGCGTTCCCAGGTGAGAGCGATGTGGATTTTGAAGAGACTCTTGATGTGGCAAGGAGGGTGAAGTTTGAACAGATGTTCAGTTTCAAATATTCACCGCGTCCGGAGACGGAAGCTGAGAAGTTTACCGATGTCATCGATCCGGAGATCGCATCACAGAGACTACAGCATCTACAGGCTATGCAAGATGAGATCCTTGACAGTATCACAGAGAAATATCTTGGACGCACCTACGAGGTGTTCTTCGAGGAGTTGCGTGCTGATGGTCATGTCGCCGGACGCAGTGATAACAACATCATGATCAAAGTCAAAGGTAGTGAAGAGCTGCTTGGGACGATCGCAAAGGTCAAGATCACCAAGGTGGCGCGACTGTCCCAAACGGGCGAGATCATTGCGTAAACGCTTTTTCCGTGCGATAGCACTGGCACTGTTCCCTTTTATCGGAGCACTGCTGATCCGTTTTATCTATCTCACCAGTAGAAAACGGTTTCATCTTCCCCAGGAGATGCCTTCGGAGCCATTTATCATGGCAAGCTGGCATGGTGATCTGCTGCTTCAGCCCTACATCTACCGAAAGTTTCGAAAGACACCAAATGTCGACATCGTCATCAGTGAACATTTTGACGGGCGTCTTATAGCCAAGACGATGAGTCACTTCTCTCTAGGTACTATCCATGGCTCCTCGACTCGCAACGGTGCGAGGGTATTGATCCAGGCGATGCGTCTGCTTAAAGAGGGGCATGATGTCGGCATCACACCTGATGGTCCCAAAGGACCGCGACATGAGGTCCAAGACGGTGTCATCGTGATGGCACAGAAGACCAATAGCAAGATCATGGCCTTTAGTTGTGTGCCGTCCTCTTTTTGGCAGTTGGGCAGTTGGGACAGGTTTACCATCCCCAAACCCTTTGGTGTGCTTGACTTCTACTCCAGTGAGCCTATAGACCTTCAGGGGATGGGACCTGACGATGCCCGAGCTTTGGTCAAAGCGAAGTTGATGGAGCACACCTACGACATATCCGTGGAACTACGATGAAGCAGGTCAACTTCTGGCTGCTGGTCGTATTTGGACTTCTGGCTGTCATGGTCATCTATTTTTCGTTCAACCCCTCCTATCAGCGTTCCATCGAAGCAAAGTATCACTATTTGACAGCGGATTACTCTCAGGCACACACACTTGCTTCTGAGGCATTTGACCTTGACCGCTACAACCGTATGGCAGCGACAGTCATGACACAGTCTAAGACGGCTTTGAAGTTTGTAGACTACATAGATGAGTCAAAAAAGTACCTTACTCAGATCTCAAAGATCGCAGAAGGTGCATCCATCAGTGGTCCGGACAGGGTCAAGATGAAGATGATGTGTGAGATTATGATGGAGTCATATGTCAAGATATCACCTATAAAGCGTGATGGACGGGCTCTATTGCTCGATGATGACCTGCTCGATGAGGCCAGACAGTACCATCAACAGTTTGTCGATCTTTATGACCAGATCACTGCAGCGCTATAAGTTTGACTTCCTCGACCATCTGGGTCAGATCAGAGGGTACTCTGACCTGACGCTGAAAAGTTATGATGAAGCCCTTACTGAAGCGTTTTCTATGATGGAAGTCGAGATGATCGATAAGACGATGCAGTTTGATCTGATGCCGCTACGACTGCATATAGCCTCACAAAAAGCTACGACTATCTCAAAAAAGCTCAGTGCAATACGCTCTTTTGCAGAATATCTGCGTCTGCAGGGTCTCAAAGTAGAGCTGTTGGCAGATGAGAGTATCAAAGTCCCCAAGACACTGCCCAAGCCGATCCCCCATGAACATATCAAAGAGGCCCTTGTGGGTGCTTCATCGCAAGAGACCTTGGCAGTATTGATGTTGTACACTCTGGGTCTTCGTATCTCTGAGTTGGCACATCTAAGGGTCGATGATATAAGAGATGGCTGGGTCAGAGTCAAAGGAAAGGGGAACAAAGAGCGTGAGATCCCTCTGATCGATACCACAGCGACACTGCTGAACACTTACCTGACTGAGGCCCATCCTACGGTGTTCCTTTTTGAGAAAGATGGTGATAGATTAAGCGAAAATAGTCTAAGATATATCATCACTAAACTGTTCAAAAAGGTCGGTATCAAGGTGACTCCACACCAGCTGCGTCACGCCTATGCTACGGCATTGCTAAATAATGATGCAAGAATTGCCGATGTAAGTGAACTGTTGGGGCATGCTTCGATGGCGACCACACAGATATATACGAAACTGGGCAGTGCGTTAAAGCTGGATAATTATCTAAGATCGCATCCGTTGTGCAAGGGAACCAATGAGACTGAGTAAGGTCATCGAACAACTTTATCTTAAAGTGTATGTCGGGATCGTCATCATGGATGATAAGACCGATATCGTGATCGAACTTGTAAAGGGTGGTGAAGTCAAAGAGCGCATCATAGAAAGCTTTGAGCGTGACACATCGCATGTGCAGCTGCAGGAGTTTATCGAGCCTTATCTGGATGAGTCCCCTTTCCATTACATCGCCTTCTTAAACCCCTTGGCAATACAGGGTGCACTTCCGACCTGCTTAAAACGAAAAGCGGAGGAGTTTGTCGATATTTCGACTGCGATCACGCTCTGTCAGGATAGACGATGGATGGTCTACTCAGATAAACAGGGTCTGGATGCTTTGAAAAAAGAGTACAGCTCCATAGGTGTCGACTATATCTTCTCCCCGTTTCTCGTACTTAAGTACTTTTTTCATGATAAGGTCTTTGGAGACCTGGCTCTATTTGTGTTGACTGAGCAGGAGACTATCTCTGTCTCTGTCTTTTATCGAGGTGATCTGCTCTTTGCAGAGTATATCTCCATGAAAGGATCGGAGGATCTGCTTATCGATGCCGAGGTAGATGATCCGATCGAGCTTGATCTTGGATTGGAGGAGGCTTTTGATGAGGGCTTCGATGAGGGGATCGACCTCGATGACCTCAATGCTATCGAAGACCTTGAAGACCTTGACGATCTCAATGATATCGAAGACCTGGATACACTCGAGGAGATCGAGGACTTCTCTAATGAGGTCACTTCTATAGCTGATACTCCTGAGAGAGAGTCCGAGGGTGAGCAAACGAGTCAGAAGAGCTCACTCGATGGTTTTGATCTTGATTTTAAACGATTTCAGTTGATACAGGGCTCTCTTCAACATTTTTACAGTGATGCCAAATATGAGAACCATTTTATTGAGTCAGTCTATGTGGCTGATGGTAGTGACGTCAGTAATGACCTTAAGAGCTATCTTGAAGAAGAGCTTTTCCTGAAGGTCTATATTCGTCGTATCGATCTCGCGGCAGAGATCGTCGATCTTGCAAAAGAAGAGGTGAGTCGTGCATCGTAGTTTTACAAAGGCCCGGCCAAAACACCTGATCAGTCCGGAGATGCGTCTGGTCTTTTTCTTTTTTGGAGTGACGTTTTTGATGCTTGGGTCGACCTATCTGTTCTTGCTTTATAAAAGTCATTCGTTCAAGAGGGATATAGTAGAGATCGCGGCCAGGACAGAAGAGTTGAAGAGTACGATAGTGATGATGGATGACAAGATGGCCTTTATCCATGATGAGTCACGAAGAGCTGAACAGATATTTACTGCAAACACTGTTCTCGAAGAGAGTATCAGGAACCTTTTTGACCTGGTACCTGAACGGATCGTCCTCTCTAAAGCAGATCTGACAAAAGACTCGCTCATCCTTTATGGGATCACACCCAATAAAGAGGTCTATGACTTCTTACTGCATGCACCGCTTCGTTCGATCTTCCATCGTACCTACAGCAGTTTTTACCCCATAGAAGATGGATGGTACAGATTTGTCTCGACAAACTACCTTGACGAGGAGGAGCTGTGATGAACCTCCGGATAAGTCGTCAGAGCATCTACCTGCTTGTGATGGTGATCGTGTTGCTGATCAGCGTCTTACTCTTTGCCTTCTTACTGCTCATACCGGAGGGTAAAGCCTACCGTGAGGCGCGGATCGAGATGAAAAGCCATGCTTTTGAACTCAGACGTTATGAGCAGTGGAGTGATGAGACGACCAACACGCTACAAGCACTGGGCTCAGATAACAAAGCTATCGTCGATGCTTTTGAAAACAGTTTCGATGCAGGTCGTTTTATCAAGAAGAACGAGAGCTATTTTGAGGATCTTAGACTCTCTAAAGTCGAACACTCAGTAGACGAGGAGCCATTTTCCATCTACGAGGTCAATGCTTCTTCGAAGATCGATTCACCACAGAGTTTCTATGGTTTTCTCGATGGTGTCAATAAAAGTGACTGGATCATCGGTATAGATTTCCCTATCCATTTTGAACGGGTAGATGCTCTGATAGTCTCTTCGTTCACGATGAAGGTCTATGCATTGAAAGATATGACTAAAGAGGAGTAGGTGTCTCTAAGAGTACTCTCTTTACCTCGTTGAACACATCCGGTCGCGAGGCAAGATAAGGACGTAGTTTCGGTTCGATCTGCAACTTTCTGCACGTCTCTTTGAACGACTTCTCCAGCCTCCTATCAAGATAAGGGGCGATAAATGTGAACACGACCCCGATCGCTACGACATAACGCCTTCCGACTACGACGACATCTTGATCTTTTAGAGACTCTCTGTCACCGTGACGCATGAGAAAGCCATCTCGTTTGAGTGTCTTATCTATCGTCGTCAGAGTAGAGCGGCGATCATGCGGTGTGAGAAAGTAGTAGAGTCCATCGATGTTGTGCACTTCGGGCTTGTTTAATAGAGATGCTACATCCTCTTCGATAAGCTCCAGACTTCTTTTGATACCGTGAGGATACTTCTTTAGAAGGGGGCCACTATGGTGATGCCGGAAATAGTTACGTTTATAGCGTTCATCCAGATTACTTGAATCATCAGACCAGCTTCTGTCATTTGCGTTGAGATAGTCGATAAGCTCCTCTCTACTGGTACGAAGCAGTGGACGTATAAGTGTGTATGCTGATCCTTCTTCGACCGGATACATACCGATCAGCTCGACTACTCCCGCCCCCTTACTTAACTGCATCAGCAGCCACTCAAAGCGGTCATCAAGCTGATGAGCCGTAATAAGGTTATCATAACCCTCATCCTCTATCACATCTCTGAAAAACCTGTATCGCAGGGTACGCGCTTCGTGTTCAAAGTTACTATCAGAAAGCTCGGCATCATAGATGAAACAGCGTTGAGCATACTGGGTCGCCAACGCTCTGGCAGTAGCAGCTTCCGTATCACTCTCTGGTCTGGTGTGGTAGTTGACAAGCGCGATATCGAAGATGACCTCGGCGTCATGAAGCAGGTAGAAGAGGGCGGTCGAGTCGGTACCACCGGAAAAAGCAAGCAGGTTCTTTCGGCCTTTCAGCCGTGAGAGTGCCGTTGGGTCAAGCATTCTCAGTGACAGTGGCCAGAAGGGTCTTACCGGCGATCTCAGTGACTTTTGCATGGTAGATCTTACCAAACTCCATCTCTGCATCAAGACTGTTATCATTGATGTAGATCTCTCCGTCGATATCGGGTGCCCAGTTGAGCGCTCTGGCACTTAGAAGGTACTCATGCTCATCACTCTCTTTGTCGATGATGACTGAGATAGTCCGGCCTATTAGACTCTGTAGACTCTTCTCTTCAGCATAAGCGGCGATCTCACCCATCTTCTCTGCTCTAAGATCAATAGTCTCAGCATCGATCTTCTCGCTCATCTCATAAGCGTCAGTGCCCTCCTCATCGGAGTAACTAAAGATGTTCATGCGGTCAAAACCAAACTCCTCGGCAAAGTCACACAGCTCATCGAACATAGCATCACTTTCACCCGGATGTCCTACTATGAAACTGGTACGGATAAAAGAGTTCGGAAGTGAACGCATATATTCGAGCAGTTGCAGTGTCTTCGCTTTGCCAAACCCACGTTTCATAGTGCGCAGAAGGTCATCACTGATATGCTGGATAGGCATATCGAAATAGTTATGGAAGAGTGTCGACTTCGCGATGGTCTCGAGAAGCTTGATACTCGTAGTCGATGGGTAAAGATATAAGATACGTGCACTCTTCACACCATCTATGAGTTCGATACGCTTGATAAGATGGATCAGTCCGTCTTTGACGTTCTGGTCACGCAGATAGGAGCTAGAGTCCTGAGAGACAAAGCTGAAGTCATAGTAGCCTCTTTTGACGAGTGACTCGACCTCATGGGCGATGGAGTCAAGGTCACGGGAGTTGAGCTTGCCTTTGAACGAAGGGATAGCGCAGAAACTACAGGTCTGGTTACACCCTTCGGAGAGTTTGATATAGGCGTGATAGCTTGAACCGGTGACGACTCGCTCCTCACCGTCGATAAGGTAGACCTCCTCACTGAAACGGCTCTGCTTTTGGGCAAGCAGTTCGTCGATCTTGTCATAATCACCCACACCGGTAAAGATGTCGACTTCACTCAACTCTTTGCTGAGCTCCTCTTTATAACGTTCGCTCAGACAACCGGCCATGACCAGCGCGGAGTCCTCTTTTCGACTGCTGTCAAGTGAGAGTACCGTGTTAAGGGACTCCTCTTTGGCCGCATCGATGAAGCCACAGGTATTGACGATGATGACATCGGCCTCTTTGGACTCATCAGTCAGTTCATAGGACTTTAAGCGTCCAAGCATCACTTCGGTGTCCACAAGGTTTTTGGTGCAGCCAAGTGAGACTATATGGAGTTTTTTGTTCATAGGGTAAATCTTTGATTGAAAATATCTGTTTTAGGTACTTATGCAAGACGATCCAGATTTTAGTGATGGTATTATATCGCAATCATAAGCCGGGGAGATGTGAGCAGATGAAAGTATTTGATGTAGTCATCCTCGGAGGGGGAGCAAGTGGCCTGATGTGTGCCGCTCACCTCAATCGACATAGTGATCTGCAAGTGGCAGTCATCGAGGGTAATACAAAAGTCGGTGCAAAATTAAAGATATCTGGCGGGGGTAAGTGCAATATCACTAATGTCGATGTCAGACCCATACATTTTCTTGGGGATGAGGACCTTATAAAAAGTACGCTGAAGCACTTCTCGAAAGAGGATCTGCTTAGACTGCTGGAGAGGCATGGACTTGAGCCAGTCATCCGAAAAGGACGTTACTACTTCTGCCCAAAGAGCTCGGATGAGATCATCTCGATTTTAAAGCGCTTGAGTGGCAAGAGCAAGTTCTTCTATAATGAGAAGATCAAAAGTGTCTCAAGGGAGGATGGTGGCTGTAGGGTCCAGACAGATAGGGGCCTCTATCAAAGCCGCCATGTCGTAGTGGCGACAGGCGGGGCAAGTTTTGTCACCCTTGGGGCATCTGATATCGGTCTTAAGATAGCTAGAGAGTTTGGACATGAGATCATAGCCTTCGCACCCTCACTTGTCGGTCTGACCCTGCAGCCGGAGCAGTTCTGGATGAAAGCACTCAGTGGTGTCAGTCTCCCCACACGTATCAGGGTCGATGACCGGGTGATCGAGGAGGACACACTTTTTGCACACCGTGGCATAAGTGGTCCTGCGGTGCTGAGTGCATCACTCTATTGGCATAAAGGGATGATCTCTATCGACTTCTTACCCGGGCAGGACATCCTCAGGCTCTGTGGAGGCCAGAAGAAGCAGATCAGCACGGTGATGAACCTTCCCAAACGTTTCAGCAAGGCATTCTTGGAGCATCTTGGTATGACCGATAAGCCTTGTAATAGACTCTCTAGCGATGAACTGGAACGGCTGAAGCAGTTGCATGAGTATCGTTTTGCTCCTGCGGGGACATTTGGGTTCTCCAAAGCTGAGGTGAGTCGGGGTGGTGTGAAGAGCGATGAGATAGATCACAAGACGATGCAGAGTCTAAAAGTAGAAGGGCTTAGTTTTATTGGTGAGGTCGTCGATGTCACCGGAGAACTTGGCGGCTATAACTTTCAGTGGGCATTTAGCAGCGCGGTCGTCGCAGCAGATGGTATAATGCGCAGATGATAAAGACTCCCTATCTTACCGTAGACGGTATTATCGAACTTTATGACAGTGATGACGGGCTGCGCGGAGTCGTCTTGATAGAGCGCAAGAACCCGCCGCATGGATGGGCGATTCCCGGTGGGTTCGTCGATATAGGTGAGCGCGTCGAAGAAGCATTGGTGCGTGAGATGAGAGAAGAGACATCGCTGGATGTGATGATAGAGAGTCTGCTGGGTGTCTACTCCGATCCCGCGCGTGATCCGCGTTTTCATACCGCCTCGGTCGTCTATATATGTAAAGCTTATGGTACGCCCAAAGCTGAAGATGATGCCAAGGCTGTCCATATTATCCCTATAGAGCAGCTAAAGCGATTGCCGTTGGTGTTTGACCATCAGAGTATCATCAGGGATTATTTGAAAGGAAAAGAGTGAGATATATATTGTCTATAGCCATGCTGCTGAGTATATCGCTGCGCGCAGACCAGATCAAGATAGAGTCACTGGCCTGTCCCGCATTGGAGACATTCAAGAAGGTACCGTCAGAAGCGTTGGAAGATGACCTCAAACTTTCCCTTTTTGCCGTGGCTCATGATTGCAGAGTCCTTTCACACAGCGACCATGTCACTGCCATCGGTTACGACCCGCGCAATGAGAAAAGTATCTACATCCAGATCTTGCATAAAAAAAGTGGTGAGACGCTTTTTATAAGACGTAAGAACATCCTCATCGAACAGCCGGGTAAGAAGAACCAGTTTCGGTTTTAGTCCAAGAGTAGATGGTCATCGTGATCCTCTTTGAGAGGTTCAGATCACTACTATCACTAAAGCCATACTCAAAATAAAAGCACCCATCTCCACAAGTGCATACTCACTTCTCTTTTCATCATCCTCACTCATGATGACCTCCTGATCATCTATCCACATGACACCCTCCTTGATAGATACATATATAAGACATTCTGATCTATCTCTATAGACAATATCGACCAAGGCCCTATACTGCTGAAGAGTTTTTGGCTATATTTGGAGAATATAACATAGTCAACTCGCCTTTGAGTCGGTATGAGCGCTAAAATGTTATATTTGACAGATGATGAGATGGTAAGCTTTCAGCATATTTATCCTGGGAATCATCAGTAAGCTCGGGACTATGGACCTAAGCGTGAATACTTGGGATATAGGGCTTTCTTATACACTTTGCTTGTCATCCCAGAGTGCTGATCAAGAGATGATATTGCAATAAGCCTAGCACTAAGTATGACGATCTCTGTCCAGACATATAGTTGGTTGTAATCCGGAGATCGCTATAATCACGACTTTAATCAGTCTACATAGTTTTATGTGACTACATTCTTATACAAGGGATACTCTGTATGCAGACAGAAAGATATAGCAAGAAGAACTATGTAGATGAAGAGAAAGATGGCTTCAAAGAGATGCTCGTCACGATCCTTCCCTTTTATAAATCGATCATAGCCGTGACTCTGTTATCGATAGTGTTGGCCTTGGTCTACGGTTATTTTGCTACAAAGTATTATGATTCTACGACACTCTTGAAACTTGGTGATCAGAAACAGGCGAGAAATAGTGACCTTTTATCACTGGATGCGGGTAGCAGTAGTAACATAGAAGACGAGATAGCTGCGTTCAAGACCCGACGACTGGGACTTCAGGCTCTTGAGGAGCTAAACCTTGGGACACGCTACTACACGAAAAAGAGTCTAAAGACCAAAGAACTTTATAAAGACACGCCTTTTATCGTCACTGTCGAGTACCTTTCTGAACATGCATGGGAAGTCCCGATACAGCTGCTACCTGAAGATGGGAACACGTTCAGACTTGTAGCAGAGCCATCACTGAAAGATGCTGCTATTGACTTTATCAGATCATTCATAGCTCCGCTGCCTGTTGACGAAAAGCCTATCTCTTACGATAAAGTACACAGTTTTGATGAGAAGATAGAGACACCATGGTTTGCTATCACGGTGAGAAGATTGCATGATATAGAGAACGAGCACTACCACTTCACAATGGTGCCTAATGAGCTTATGACCATGTTCATAGGTGAGAACATCATCGCTATCCCTTATTCGTCAAAAGGGGCCATCATCCAGGTGAGTTTTCAGGATAATGTGCCGCTTCGTGCAAAAGAGATCCTGGATGCTCTTACGAATGCCTATATCCATGAGAACATGACCCTCAACTCAAAGCGGGCCAATAGAAAACTGCACTTTATCGATCTGCAGCTTGCAGCTATAGATAAGACGCTGAAAGGATCAGCTAAGAACCTTGAACGCTACAAGGCGACCAATGTCGTCGTCGATCTGAGTTCAAAAGCGCAGTTGACTGCTGAGAAACTCAGTGAACTTGAGACGAAACTTTATGATGGTAATATGAACATCGATGTGATGGAGAGTATCCTTAGCTACATCGAGAACAATAAAGAGATCAAAAACATAAACATCAGTTCTGCTCAGGAGATCAACCCGACGATCGAACGTATTGTCCTTGATATGCAAGAGGCGACGTCTTTGAGAAGTGATCTTCTTGTCGACTATACAGAAGCCCATCCGGATGTGATCAAGATAAACCTTCAGCTTGTCTCATTGAAAGAGTCATTGAAATCAGCCATAGAGAGTTCTGTGCGCTCATTGAAAAAGCGTAAACACTCTTTACATGCTATTATCAAAGAGAACAGAGAGAAGATGCAGACACTTCCGGAGCAGGAGCGTAAACTGGCACGCCTGACCCGTAACTTCATGGTCAACGAGAAGATCTACTCCTTCTTACTGGAAAAGAGAGCTGAGACTGCCATCATCGAGTCATCGACTGTCTCTGAGACTACGATCTTTGAAGCTGCTGCGATCGCCAAGTTCCCGGCTCAACCAAAGATGCCGCTAGTCATAGCCATTGTCTTTATACTGGGCCTCGTGATAGGTGTCTTCCAAGCGCTATTTCGTGCTAATCAGGATAAGACGGTCAAAGGAGTCGAGGATATAGAAAGATTGACTAACATACCTATCTACGGCTCTATTCCGTTTATTCGTTCAAATAAGAACCTGCAGGCGTATTATGAAGCACTCCGGGTCATACGTACAAATCTGGAGTTTTTGCAAAAGAGTGGCAGATCAAAGCTTATCACTATCACCTCTTCCGTTCCAAGTGAAGGTAAGACTACTACGATAGTCGAATTAGGCAAGATCATTGCCAAGAGTAATAAGAAAGTCATCATCATCGATATGGATATGCGACGATCTACCATGCATGAAAAGTTCAATCTCTCTAACAAAGTCGGTATAAGTACCGTACTTGTCGGAAGAAACTCCCTTGATGAGGTCATACACAGTACCGAAGGCATGGAGCTAGATATCATCACCAGTGGACCTATACCGCCTAATCCGTCTGAACTTATGCTCTCAGGTGCGCTTGAGGGTATCATCCAGGAGTTGAAATCGACTTACGACTATGTCCTGCTGGACTCACCGCCTATAGGTCTGGTGACAGATGCTATGGTCATCATGCGTATGTCTGACATCAACCTGATCACACTACGTGCGAATTACTCAAACAGAGATTTTATAGGCAATATCAATCGCTATGTCGCAGACCATGAGCTTACGGCCGGTATCATCCTAAATGGTGTCGAATACAAAGACAAGTCTAATTATGGATATGGATATGGATATGCCTATGGTAGTAAAAGTGGTACTACATCATAAGAGAGCATGCTTGAGCGTTAAAAATCAGATAATAAAGAGGCAACAATGAATATCAGCGTCATCGGAACCGGCTATGTCGGACTAGTCAGCGGAGCATGTTTTGCTCAGATGGGAAATAGCGTCACTTGTGTGGATATCGATAAGAAGAAGATCAAGAGCCTTAAAAAAGGTGTTATCCCTATCTATGAACCGGGTCTTGAGGACATGGTCCTTGAGAACTACAAACAGGGGACCCTGGACTTTACTACCGATGCTGCCACTGCTGTCGCAAAAGCCAAAGTGGCCTTTATCGCTGTTGGTACACCGATGGGTGAGGATGGAAGTGCAGACCTGCAGTATGTCCTTGCCGTTGCGAAGAGCATAGGACAGACGATGCAGCAGTACCTCGTCGTAGTCGACAAGTCGACAGTGCCCGTCGGTACCGCTGAGAAGGTGAAAGCTGCTATCCAGGTAGAACTTGATGCACGTGGCGTGGATATCGCCTTTGATGTCGTCTCCAATCCTGAGTTCCTGAAAGAGGGTGCTGCTATCGAGGACTTTATGAAGCCTGACCGTGTCGTCATCGGTGCAGAGAGTCAGAAAGCCCTGGATGTGATGCATGATCTTTATGCACCGTTTATGAAAAGTCATGACCGCTTTATTGGGATGGACGTCAAAAGTGCCGAGATGACAAAATATGCAGCCAATGCGATGCTCGCTACGAAGATCTCTTTTATGAACGAGATAGCCAATATCTGTGAACGTGTCGGTGCGGATGTCAACCAGGTCCGTCATGGTATAGGTTCAGATGGGCGTATCGGTTATAGCTTTATCTACCCGGGTTGTGGTTACGGTGGTAGCTGTTTCCCTAAAGATGTCCAGGCGTTGGCCAAGACCTCTAAAGACCATGGTTATGTCCCTCGTATCCTTGACGCAGTCGAAGCAGTCAACTATGACCAGAAGTCGGTGATGTCGAACAAAGTCATCGCTCGCTTCGGAGAGGACCTTATAGGGATGACCTTTGCTATCTGTGGACTTGCCTTCAAACCGGAGACGGATGATATGCGTGAAGCCTCATCGCTTACGATCATCAGAGAGCTTACAAAAAGAGGGGCAAAGGTGATGGCCTATGATCCAAAAGCTATGCATGAAGCTTCTCTTCACTATCTCAAAGACATCCCATCAAGAGACCTTAGCAGTCAGAAGCTGCCTATAGGTACAGAGGGTGATATCATCACTTACGTCGATAGTAAATATGAGGCACTTAAAGAGTCTGATGCTCTTATCCTTGTCACTGAGTGGCAGGAGTTTCGTTCACCGGACTTTGATGAGATGAAGAAACTACTGAAGAACGCAGTCTTTTTTGATGGACGAAACCAGTTCAAGAAAGAGCGGATGGATGAGATGGGCTTTGAGTACTTCCAGATTGGGGTATAAGCGGTGGATGAGTATTTCTACTATCTGTTGCAGGGTATTAGAAAGGTCAACGAGAAGGCAGGTCTGGTCCCGGCTGATAAGTTGCATTATGATCTTGAAGGCCAGGCAGCGAGCGATCTTATCAAAAAGACATTGATGGCTGATGCTCCCTGTATGATCAGTCGCGTCGGTGCAGCTGAGATGAAGACGATACTTAGGTATGAGGCGGGCCAAAGAGAGGGAAGCTTCCTGGAGAAGAGTAAGCGCTATCTCAGTGGAGAGAGCAGTGCCTTTTGGTATGATGAACGACTTGAGAAGCAGATGGGTGAACTTGCAGGCTTCTTCCCTGTGAATCACGAGAACCTTGATAAGTTCTCAAAGATGATGCTTGAGGAGATCGGTAACGTCGATGTCTGGGGCTCATGGATCACTGGTGAGAAGCAGATAAGCTCATATTATGATCAGGCCAAGAGTATCCGGCTTAAAGACCTTGAACCTTACTATCATGATGATCCATGGACAGAAGTCTTAGAGAACAAAAAGGTCCTGGTTATCCACCCTTATGCGCAGACTATTCAAAAGCAGTATGCGAACCGGGAAGAGATATTTAAAGACCCTAGGATGTTACCAAAGTTTGAACTGTCGACCTATAGACCAGTACACATCATCATAGGTGAGAGCAGCGAGTTTGAATCATGGTTTGAAGCACTGGAGAAGATGAAAGAAGATATCGCGAAGATCGACTTTGATATAGCGATCATCGCTGCAGGGGCCTATGGGTTCCTATTGGCTTCACATGTAAAAAAGCTTGGTAAAAAAGCTGCACATGTCGGTGGCTCTGTTCAGTTGATGTTCG
>JAUWRZ010000361.1 GCA_030610325.1 Sulfurimonadaceae bacterium
GCAGATGCGGTGACCTCTTTTGATGACTTCTCAGTGAGTGGAAGATGAGAAAGATACTTTATCTTTTACCGTTACTACTGTTGATGCTAGGATGTGATGCGAAGAGGGATGAAGCCCAGAGAGTCGTGACGGTCTATGTCTCAGAAGACCAGGTCTTTTCCGAACCCATACTAAGAGATTTTGAGAAAGAGACAGGTATCCGAGTCAATGCTATCTATGATACCGAAGAGTCTAAAAGTACGGGTGTGATGAACCGTCTTATCGCTGAGAAAGAGAACCCTCAGGCAGATGTCTACTGGGCGAATGAACCTATCCGTGCTGAAGTGCTGAAGCAGAAGGGCATCTCAGCGCCTTTTCATGCCAAAAACGCAGAAGGTATCCCTGCCGTCTTTAAAGACCCTGATGCCTACTGGACCGGTTTTTCGGCAAGAGCTAGAGTGTTTATTGTCAATGAGCGTGTTAGAGAGAGAACGATGGGTATCACCGCGTACACTGACTCTGCCAATAGAGGAGAGTCAGTGATGGCGAATCCACTTTTTGGGACTACGACTGCTCAGATAGCGGCACTGGCAACTATCTGGGATGATGAGAAAGTCAAAAGCTTTATGGATGGCCTGAAGGAGAACAGTGTACGTATCTCGACAAGCAATGGAGAGAGTGCGGACTTTGTCGCAAGAGGAGTCTATGACTTTGCCCTTGTCGATAGTGATGATGCGGTCAATCGTATGCGTTCAGGAGCAGCTGTCTATATGGTCTACCCGGATCAGGAAGCCGGAGGTATAGGCGCTTTTATAGTACCCAATGCTGTCGTACTTATCAAAGGTGCACCCCATGAGAAAGAGGCTGCTTTACTGATGGAGTATCTGCTCTCAAAAGAGACCGAACGTAAGCTTGCTTATGCAGACTGTGCACAGATCCCTCTGCACCCGGGTGTTGAGATGCCTCCGGAGTTAAAGCCTATCTCTGAGATCAGGGTGATGGCGGTAGAGTATAGTGAAGTAGCAAAAAAGATGATCGAGATCCAGCCCTTTTTAAAAGAGTGGATGGGACTGTAGGTGTCAAAACGTCTCTTTCTGATACTCATCGTCATCGTCTTGATGATCATTGGTCTGTCACCGCTGCTTTTTATGTTTTTTAAAAGTGTGATGGTCGATGGGCACTTTAGCTTGAATGCCTATGCGGAAGTCTTGGCGACTGAGCGTCAATGGACTTTGATGCGTAACAGTCTGATTCTTGCCTCTTCAGTAGCCTTGTCGACTACGCTGGTCGGTGTGCCGCTTGGTCTACTTTTTGCTAAGACAGATCTGCCGTTTCGTAATGCTTTGGCTACTTTGTTTGTGATCCCTCTGCTCATCCCTCCCTATATCTTTGCCGTCTCCTGGTCGGATCTTCTTGGTGATCTGTTGAGTGAGAGTGGCTTTGATCTACTCTTTGGATCGCCTGGTTGTATCTTTATCCTCTTTAGTACCTTTTTACCTATTCCTATGTTACTGACCATGTTCTTCTTACGCACGATCGACCCTCGTCTGGAAGAAGCTGGACGACTGGTCACCTCATGGGCTGGAGTGCTGTGGGGAGTGACCCTGCCGCTTATCTATCGGGCGATCGTACTCGCTTTTATGTTAGTGTTTATCCTAAGTCTTGGAGAGTTGAGTGTGGCGAATTTTCTGCGGTATGATGTCTATGCGCTGGAGAGCTTTACCCAGTTCGCCGCTTTTTATGATCTTAAGGCGGCGACGGCTGCCGCATTTCCACTTGCCTTTGTCGCACTGCTGTTCTTACTCTCTGAAGAGCTCTTTTTCCATAAGAGAGAGTATGGACTACGTTCTTTTAGTGGCTCAGAGATAAGGATCATCGGCCTTGGGAGATCATGTAGATGGCTGTTTCCGGCAGTCGCACTGTTTGGGGTCATCATCGTGATCATGCCTCTGCTCGTCCTGGTACTCCTATCTGGTGGTCTAGAGAGTTATATGGAAGCTTTTCAGCGGGCAGGGGATAGTGTACTAAGAAGTCTTCTGTTCGCTGGTATCGCGGCTACTTTACTGACACTATTAGGCTTCTTTATCGGTTATATTATCCATACCAGGGCATTAAAGATCTGGCGTTTAGTAGATGTGACGACGATCTTTCTTTTTGCGCTACCGGGGACGGTGATCGGTATTGGTCTGATCTCTATGTGGAACACGCCATGGACAAATGTCATCTATGCAACACCGATCATCATCATCTTTGGACTGCTGGCCAAGTACATAGCCCTTACGAGTAAGATCTCAGTCGTGCAACTGGGAAAGATACCCGCTTCGATGGAAGAGGCTGCACAGGTCGCAGGAGCCAGATGGTCGCGTATCATGATCTATATTGTCTTACCGCTTGCGTGGCGGGGCTTGGCTTTGGCGTGGATCGTCGGGTATATCTTCTCACTTCGTGATACGGCCGTGACGATGTTGATCTATCCGGCGGGTCAGGACACCCTCCCCATCAGGATCTTTACCCTGATGGCGAATGGTTCACCGGAACTTATCGCAGCCCTTTGTGTGATCATGACAGTTATCACCCTTGTACCGGCAGCACTCTTTTGGCTGCTTTTGAAAATGATGAAAGTAAAGGCACCATAATGCGGATGATCACTATAGATAGTGTCAGTAAGTCGTATGAGCAGACTAAGGTCCTGAGCAGCATCTCGTTAGAGATAGAGCAGAGAGAGCGAGTCGTTATCTTGGGTCCTTCGGGTTGTGGAAAGAGTACGCTGCTTCGTCTGATCGCAGGCTTTGTCGCACCAGACAGCGGTACGCTTTTTATAGCAGGAAAAGTGGTGGCACAAGATGGTAGCATCCTTAAAGAGCCACAGGAGCGAGACCTTGGTATGGTATTTCAAGACCTTGCCCTCTGGCCGCATCTAAGTGTAGAGGGGAACATCGACTTTGGTCTAAAAGCTAAAGGTCTTTCCAATGCTAAAAGAGCAGAGCGTATCAAAGCGATCTTATCACTTGTAGACCTGGTCGGTCATGAGAGACGAAAGC
>JAUWRZ010000147.1 GCA_030610325.1 Sulfurimonadaceae bacterium
ACCCCTTTGTTCGCATCCCAAATACGTATGTGTAGTCTATCGGAATAGCGGTACCCTTTTCGCTTACAAAACTCGATCACCACTTCTGTATTGGCTTCCACTTCAGTTTTTGATCCACCCATCGGCATGCAGTAGACCGGTTCATTCGGAACATATGCCAAGATCTCTTCGATCTCCGCTTCAAGTCGTGTACCTATATGTGCCTTGTCTACTGTGAACTTAAAGAAGCTCTCATACGCATGGGTAGCTATATCGGTAAAGATCTCCGGCTTCACCCTCTTCTCGTATGGCTCACCACTGTTTGAGAGTTTGACCGAGAGCGCATAGATACATCGCCTATAGACCGGATATTTGGCAAAGTCTATTGCCATCGCCCCATTTGTCTCAAAAGTGACTGTATGGCCTCTTGATATCAAATACTTCAGAAACTCTATTAATATCGGGTCATCTGCATAGATCAATGGCTCTCCGCCGGTAAAGACGATATCGACTTTCTCAGGTAACTCATAACTCTCTATGATCTCAATAAATCGTCCGACCGTAGTCATACTCTGCCATCTTGAGCCAAAATGCTGTCTATTGACTGCGTAAACGGTATCACATCCCAATACACTTATCCCATCAGGGGCCTTTTCACTACAGCCAAATCCCTCACAGCGCATATTACACCCACCAAAACGAAAGAAGAGTGATGGTACGCCGGTATATTTACCTTCTCCCTGGATGGAGTAAAAGTGTTCAACGAGATATATCATTGGTCCAGCTCTAAAGAGAATTCGTCGATATCGATTCGCTTGTAGATAATAAGGACTAGTATATGATGGTCCTCTAATTTATAAATGATCTTATAGCCTTCCACAAATATCTCTCGGATCGACTCATCTTTATAGGTCAGATTGACTTTTCCAATATGTGGAAAGCTCAATAAAGTCTCTATTCGTCTTACAAGCTTAAGAATATACTTTTTCGCTTGCTTTGGATTATCGATTGCGATAAAGGCCTGCTGCTCTTTTAGATACTCTCTCGCATCTTTTGAGAATCTAATGATCTGCTTCAAGATATTGCATGACCTCTTTAGCACTATAGGTCTCACCATCTTCTGCTTGTCTCAACGCTTTATCGATCATGATCTTCTCATAGTGATATATCTTATCGTCTAAAAGCTCCACCTCTTCACCCTCTTCACTCAATTGATCTAAAAGGTTCAAGACTCTGTTGGTAGCATGTTCTGAGAGATTCATATGTAACATTGTCATTAGATGCTCCTTGTTAACATTCTATCACTCCTCAGCCGCCGGTCTCATAAAATGCCCGACTTGAAGCTTCTGCATCATCACCACTCCAGCGATTTTTCTCCGGTTTAGTCCGAACGACCTCTTTGAGGACAGCGGCAGCACCTTTGATGTCACCTTTTTGTATGGACTCTTTAATGCTCATCGCCTCATCAAAATAAAGACACGGTATGAGCTGACCCTCTGCAGTCAGTCGGATGCGGTTACAGGTCTTACAGAAATCATCCTCATAAGGCTCGATGATACCGAATCGATAACCATCGTTAAACTTATAGTAGTGTGATGGGGAGTGCCCATCAAAACCCTCATCTGTATAAGCATACCTCTTACCTATGATAGAGAGTAACTCATCACTGTTCATCCCTTTGATATCTACCGCAGCATGAACGTTCTCCATATACTCTATGAAGCGTATGGTCATGTCTCTCTCTCTGCAGTAATCAATAAGATCAAGGATCTCACTGGCATTGACACCTTTCATAGGGACCATGTTGACTTTGACCTTCAGACCTACAGCAAGAGCCTCGTCCACACCTGCAAGTACATTTTCAAGTACGTCTTTCTGGGCAATCTCTTTAGCGACCTCAGGCTTCAGTGAATCGATGGAGACATTGATCCGCTTCAGTCCTGCGTCTTTAAGCTTTTGTGCCGTGCCCTTAAGCAAAAAGGCATTACTGGTCATGGCCAGGTCTATTGATGGCTTGTAGTCATAGATCATCTTTATGAATTTATCGAGATCCTCACGTAAAAGTGGTTCACCCCCCGTTATACGGATCTTGTTGATACCTTCATCTATAGCGACTTTCATAAACTCAAAAAGCTCTTCAAAGCTGAGAAGGTTCTCTTTTGGGACCCAGGAGAAAGGTTTTTCAGGCATGCAGTATTGGCATCGGAAATTACAACGCTCTGTCACCGAAACACGCAGATAATCGACTGTTCTATCATAGCTGTCTATTAGCACAGGATTCCTTCTCTAAACAAATATATTATATAGATCATTGTGATCTTTTTATGAGGGGATTATATCTGCAAGTTGATATGAATCACTTGATTTTTGTTAAGTAGAAAGTAAAGCTTAGTAGATTCTATTATCAGTACTAATCGCTTTTGTGATGACATACTTAAGTGATTGTAAAAGAGGTGATCAGGAAATATAGAAGTAAGTGGAAGTCTTGAAAGTGGGCCTCACAAGGAGGCCCAAAAGGATATACGATATTAAGAGAAGTCTCTTAGAATGCGTAACGTCCCCATACACGAATGAACTGACCATTGTCGTCACCGTTGACTTCAGCATCCTGAGTCTGATAGATGTAAGCAGCAAACATGTTGATGCCAGCTACCTTAGTCTTGTAGACAAGATCAAGTTCGCTGTAATCACCTTCAGGAGCAACACCTTGAGGTCCTACATCTGACATATTGTAGTTCAGACCAAGGCTACCAGCATCACCAAGACCCATACCAAGTCTTGCGACGATAGTATCTGAATCAAGTTTGATGTAGTTCTGGTTTAATACCATCTGAGTGTAAAGTGGTGTCTTGACACCAGTACCGACATTCTGTGCAGCCAAAGTACCGTCATCAACACTTGAGTATGCAAGGCTAGCACTGAAAGCAGCTATCTTACCACCGACCATAAGACCCATCGCAGTTGTGTCATCAAGACCTGCAAGATCTGGTGAAAGGCTACCATACTGACCTGATACGTTCAGACCAAGTGACATATCTTTACCGGCGACTTTAGCATCGATCCAGATAGCATCTACTGAAGTGGCTGGGTTACCTGCTAATGCAGCACCAGTACCACTACCTTTAGAGATGTGGTAGTAAGAACCAGTCAATGTAGTCATAGGAATAGAAGCATTCTGAGCAGTCAACATATATGCACCACCTTGAATCTCGTTGAAATCAGACATACTTGTCCCAGTGTCTGGGTCTAGTGCACCTGTAGCAGGAGTAAGGCTTGAGTTACCTGCAGATACATAAGCAGCAACGATAGTTGTATCTGGAAGGTCTGTATTGATCGCCAATGCAGCTTCGAAAGTATTTTTAAATACGTTCCAGCCCTCTGAGAACGCTAACGGTGAAAGCGCCTTAGGAAGTTCTTGACGACCAGCTTTGATAGTAGTCTGACCGACTTTATATGTGACAAAGATCTTAGATACAGCAAAACTGTTCAGTGGATCAGCAGAAGTGTGATCACCAGTTTGCATTGTATTGTTTACAATGTTGTTCTCAAGTCCAAGTGAACTAAGAGCTGAGATCTGACCACCAGCACCAAAACCATTACCAAGGTCAGCATTAGCATTGATCTGGAGACCAGCATTTGCAGCTGAGATCTTCTGATCGAACAGATCTTTCTCTGCACCGACTTTGTCCCATGTCTGGTAGTAGACTACCGCTTGTCCACTAATATCTACATCTACATCAGCACTAGCAACTGTACCCATCATTAGTGACGCAGCGGCCACTGAGATTATCGTTTTTTTCATTCATTTCTCCATTTTAAGTCGTAACTACGCATAACGCGTGAAGAGTAAAGAGAGACATCTTCACTCTTCACGCGTTATGCATGATTGACTCTTTGTTTACTTCTTTATCGTAAAATTCATAATCAGCACACAAAAGTGCACAAATTCAAACTATTAAGATATTAAGACAAAGGTATCAATAAAAAGACACCTTCGTATTAGTACGAGTTATGATACTACTTTTCTTCTTAAATCTACGCTTAAACCAACGATCTACATATAAAAAATGACTCTTTTTGTAACACATCAATAGATTCCAGCATAATAGCTAGAACCTCTTTTTCAGATCTCCATGGTATTCCATCTGACTGACTTGAGCATTGTCATCATTTAACCACTCCGGTAATGCAGTCCCACCGATCTCCAGTTTATCACGCTCCGCATTGAGCTCGTCTTCGCTGTAAGCAAAAGACATATCCGCTGCGACGACATGCGGCATCTCCTGGATCCTGGTCAGTTTTGCGATCTCTTCTTCTACACCCTTACCTTCTATAGTGATGATTATACGACCTTTTTCATCATGAAAATGGTAATCACAATAATCAGCCTCTTTGAGAGCCTCAAGGACCTCATCCAGAAATTTTGGGGTCGTCTGTACTACAATACTTGATACATTCATCTACTCTCCTCCTTATTAGTTTAGTTTCCAAAATAGTATGTCGTTCTCTTCTGCCGAGCTGAACAGCTCGGTCTCATTCAAAAAAGCAAACGCTGTCAACGTAGCATTGTGCCCTTTTAGCATTGATAACTTGCTTTTTGTCCTGGTGTTGAACACCTGGATATCATTTTCTACATTGGTAGCGAAGACACCTATCTTAGCTGAGGGGCTCAGAGCCGCCGCATAAAGTAAAAACGTACCTGATATATAGTATGCTGATCGAACGGGGGCATAGACAGCACACCGTCTATCCTGGCCTGCTGTGATGACTACACCCTTTTTAAGATCTAGCTTATAGATGTTATCTACATTCTGACCACTCAGGACCTTGTCTATCTTGCCATCTGCCACATTGATAAGATAGACCTCACCACTCTCATCAGCAGTCGCGACTTTTGTTCTGTCTTCATTGAGTGCCATATCGTTGAAGTGGCTTGGACTCATCTGGACTTTATAGAGCCGTTTAGCACTGCTTAACTTATATAAGATCAGTTCATTACTCATTAAGCCCAGTAAGATAGTATCATCATCGATGAACCGGGCCTCTTTCAGCGTCAGTTTCATCTTCTTGTCGATGATGTTCTTCAAAGTCTTTCCATCATGCAGATAGACGTTGTTGTAACCCAGTTCACCGGAAGTCACCATCAAAACACGCCCGCTCATGACATCCACAGAGTAGATCTTCGGTGCGGTAAGGTCACCCATAAAATCCTTAATACCGGGAAGTTCGATGCTCTTCTCTTTCTCTTTGTTCTCAATATCAAAGATATCTACCTTACCCGCATCAGTAGCCGCATAAAGCTTGGCATCATGGATGAGTATATCGTAGACCATACCTGATGCACGCAGCTTATAAAGAGGACTGATATCTTTTGCCTGTAGTCCTGAGAAGAGGATGACACTTATAAGTGACATCCCCGCTATAATGTTTTTCATCACTTTACCTGCTCCTTTGTCTATCTAGAGACATCACGCCACTATCTCGATAGCACCCGTCGGACATCTGCCTACGCAAAAACCACAGGCAGTACACTTCTCAGCACTGATCTCAGGGCGAAAAAGACCCTCGAATATGATAGCATCATCCAGGCATGGCTCTTTACAGGAGAAACACATCACGTTCTCCCAACTCATACATTTTGTAGCATTGATCTTTATCCTGGCTTCGATAAAGATCGTCTTATCACTCAACACACCTGGTTCACAGGCTTCAAGACAAGCCTCACAGTCCGTACATCCACTTGAGGAAAAATCAAGATACGGAGTCTTATCATCGCCAAACTTGATGATCTCTTCTTCGCACATAGTGCCACACATTCCAGCGCACTGGGGACACTCTGTGCCAAAAAGAGTGCTCTCTTTGGCATAGGGAGGCCGTATAACGGTCTCCTTATTGGTCACTTTGGCACCTATGGCACCAAAAAAACCGCGACGACTAAGTTCGCTCAATTACTCGACACCTGCATTTATGGTATCTAGTAGACTTGAACCACTTTTCATCTCATCACTCTG
>JAUWRZ010000527.1 GCA_030610325.1 Sulfurimonadaceae bacterium
CTTGCTCTTCCGTGATCTCACCCTGGTTGAGAGGGTTGTTCATAAGCGTTGTCACTTTGTCAGAATATTCATCCCACAAAGACCCGCCAAGTAAATCGCTTTTTGCCATAATATCTCCTTTTCTATGCGGTCAATGCTTTATGACCTGGTTTATTTTCTATTAATGCTGTCCGGGAATAGCGCACTCAGCCGCTTCTCCACCCGGTGTCGGTTGAACGATCGCATATGAGCTTGAGATAGCACGTAGACGCACTACCGCCGCTTTAAAATGCTCGATGACATAATCGACCTCTTCATCCGTCGTAAAATGGCTCAGGCTCTAACGGATACCTGTGTGTGCCAGTTCGTTATCTGCACCGATAGCCATCATGACACTGTTTGCCTCTAGGTCTTCACTTGCACAGGCTGATCCGGTAGAAGCACCAATGTCACCATTATTGAGGTCCCAGAGCATACCTTCGCCTTCGACACCACGGATCGAGATCAAAATGGTATTTGGTGTACGATTGTCACGGTCACCTACAGTGAACGTATCTGAGAGTGTCTCCAGAAGTGCGTCTTCAAGACGGTCACGTTTGGCAGCGATAGATGCCATTGTCTTCTCAAGATCAGTCGTCGCAAGTTCGACTGCTTTTCCCATACCTACAATAAAAGGCACGTTCAATGTTCCTGAACGTCGTCCATTCATCTGCTCGCCGCCATGCATCAACGGTGTAAGCTCCTGAGAGTCTTTGATGTATAGTGCTCCGATCCCTTTAGGACCATGAAACTTATGCGCTGACATAGAGAGGAGGTCTATATGGACATCCTGTACATCGACCGGGATCTTTCCGACTGCCTGGACTGCATCACTATGAAAAAGTACACCTTTCTCTTTACAGATATCACCGATCTCCTTGATAGGGAAGATCATGCCGGTCTCGTTGTTTGCCCACATGACTGAGACGAGTGCCGTCTTGTCTGTGATGAAACTCTTTACTGTGTGTGCTTCGACGATACCCTGCTCATTGACAGGGAGATAAGTCACTTTGACACCCTTCTCTTCAAGAAAATGACAGGTAGAGAGGACCGATGGATGCTCGATCTCCGTCGTCACGATATGGTTTTTATCACCATTGACTATCAAGTCCTGCCAGACAGACTGTAGTACCCAGTTGTTTGACTCAGTAGCACATGATGTGAAGATGATATCATCAGCATCTGCTGCGTTTATCCCTGCATATAACTGATCGATCGCTTTAGCGATCGCAGGATGTGACTTGGTACCGAACTTGTGTATGGAGTTTGGGTTACCATACTGTTCAGAGAAGAATGGGACCATTGCTTCAACAACCTGAGGATCGACCATCGTTGTAGCATTGTTATCCATATAGACTTGCATGTTTCTCCCTCGATCTTTATCAATTTTTAAATGAGACAAAATTTGTCTTCTTTAGTCCTGACATAATAGTAAATCGGGAGTTAGCTTCTGCTTAAGGTTTTATGAAGGGGTGGCGGCTTTAAGGTTTATATCTTTTCGTCCGACTTTTCCGGTCTCTATGCCCATCATGGAGAGTATAGTGTCGATCTCCTCTTTGAAACTGGTCGTGTACATCGATC
>JAUWRZ010000325.1 GCA_030610325.1 Sulfurimonadaceae bacterium
CACCATGCTCTGCGACATAGCTGCCTTGTGTGTTCAGATCTATCTTCGTATGGCACCAGTTGACGAGATCGCGGAGGTAGGCACTCACTGGAGAGGGGACCTTACCTCTTCCAAGATGGTTGCCAGAACTCATAAGACAGTAGGAGCCAAGTCCGGCACTTTTCTCAGAGTCACCATCACGCTGACCGTAGTCATAAAGATCAGGAAAACGACACAACATATGTCCAGTCTCATGGGTAAAGGTACCGATACTGAGGTCTACCGCACTGCGTCCCATGCTCTGTATGGTGTAGTAGTTGATGTTCAGACCCTGCTTCCTGATGCGAAGGACTGAGTTGTGCGGCCAGAGCCAGTTCTTATAGAGGGTACGTCCTGCATATAAAAAACTCAGTGCATCGACGGTACCCTCATCTTTTGAGTCGTAATCGTTGAGGTCAAGGTCAAACTCTGCTATGGCTAGGTCCAGTGCCTCCTCCATCAGGCGGTTGTTGATGTAGTAGCTCTGGTCCTTACTCAGCTTGACCGGGCCGACGACATCGTTGGTGTAGTCGAGTTTTCCACTTGACATGAGTTGGTAATATTGACGGACTGAACAGTAGTTCCCATGTGATCTGTAGTCATCACTGTTTAACATCAAGTCGATGTCATCACGGCTGACAGAGGTGCCGACATCGGCAAATTCGACGAGGATGGTCAGTCCTCGTACCGCGCCGGAGCTCACCTGCCTTCCCGTCAGCAGTCCATCATTGGGCCCATGTGTACGCATCAGTCCGGTCTCACCGACTTGTTCCGGAGGACGCAGCATCTCATAACGGCTCTTGAAGAGACGGTTGCGGGTACGATCAGACTCCCTTAGATGGCGAGGAAGGCCCGCAGGAGGAGCTTTGGTCGTGGGTACTCCGGTAGAGCTGAACTGACCATCTAGTAGTTCTACATAACAGTAACTTCCTTTGTAGAGATCATAGATGACACTATGACCATCTACGGTCTCATAACGCGCATAGAACTCATCCCCATAGACTACCAGTGAGATGTCTCCACCCACCTTCTGTCCAAAGGTCAGGGTCTCTCCAGTTATAGCACTCATCATCGTCTCCTTATATCACAGATCTCTATGACAATGATACTGCGAAATAGTTTTGCAGATGTTGCATTTTGATGATGAGGTGAGCTTGAGACTTTATTTTAGTGTCATCTTGGATGGATGCAACAGATTTGAAATTATATTGTTATATGATTACTCAAATAGGGGAAGGAGCGATGTGATGAGTCCAAGGCAAATAAGTGAGCGGATCGATGCCTCATCGACTAAAAATAATAATCTTCTTATCTTTTTTTATATCTTTGGGCTTTATATCTTCATATCGGCATTAAGTACGACTGATCTTATGCTGCTACTTCCAACACATACGTTCAAGATGCCGTTTATTAGTTTTGATCTTGACCTGATCTACTTCTATGTACTGGCACCGATCTTACTATTTGTCCTGCATTTCAATATCCTGCTTAACTATATGGTGCATCTTAAAAAACTCTATGCATATAAGGGCCAAGTAGATCTGGAATCGATCGATCCATCCCTTTATAGTTATGCTTTCGCTCTACTTGAAGGAGGGTATAAAGGGACTATCATAAACTGGTTCTTATGGCTCCTGGTCTATTTTCTGCCAATGCTTGTCTTTGTCGTCATCTATCAGAGGTTTGCTGCCTACCATCATCAATGGATCACACTCCTGCACCTTATCATCATCCTTTTTGATGTGTTCTTGATCAGCTCTTCTATGATACATAACAGGAGTTATTTAGGACACTCTCAGAACAGTGTGAGATACTCATCCCATCTCTTTATCATCATGATCTTGTTTGTGGGATTTGTGGAAGTAGCTTTTTATATGCTCTTTTTTCACCCTATGATCGATAAAGAGTATGATAGTACTGTCACGAAGCCTTATCAGATGACAGCGTCTGCCCTTGAGAGAGAGAAGGTAGGCACTTTCTCACGTATTATCTGTAAGATCAACCATCCAAAGTCTCTTTTGCATGGTGAAGATGCTACGATGGACTGTTTTCCAAGATTGGTCGTGACAGAAGAGGAGATGGCAAAGATATCGCCAGATAGACTCTATATCCCACGGCATCTTGCTTTTACTGAGTCCGCTAAGGATAAAGAGCTGATATTGAAGTATGGGGCCCGGATCGATCTTAAGGAGCGAAACCTGAGGTATGCTGACCTCAAAGCATCTATATTGACGCGGGCAGATATGGAAAGTAGTGAGTTACAGGGTATAGATCTGAGTCAGAGTCATCTTCAAGCGGTAAAACTGAACAATGCCCGCTTAGAGGATGCAAACCTGATGAGTGCTCAACTGCAAGAGGTGGAACTGTTCCGGGCAGATCTGCGGGGAGCGAACCTGGTATCTGCAAACATGGCAGGAGCAGATCTGCAAGAGTCTATATTATCGGATGCAAAACTCACTGGAACACGACTGGAAGACAGTAATCTTGAAAAGGCAACGCTTATCAATGCTGATCTCGGATACGCCGATCTTCTCAGAGCTTTCTTTCGAGATGCAGATCTTACAGGAGCATCGCTTTATAAGACGGGCCTTACTTCTAGTGTCTTTGAAGGTGCAGTATTAGTCGCTGCAGATCTTTCAGGGGTCTCTTTTGTAGAAGGAGAGATGAAGACACCAGATTTTGATAATACCGCTATGTCGGGAGCTAACGTCTATGGTTCAAAAATGCTTACGCATGGACTAAGCGTCTGTCAAAAGCGTTTGCTTGTCAACATCGATACCTCCAGTCACAAATATCTTACTTTCTACGGCAGACGGGTCAAATATCTGGATGAGAGTATTCGACTTATCAGGTCAAAAGAACCAGTCCCAGAGTGTCAAGACATCGATACAGCAGAATTGAAAAAGGAGCTTGAAACACGATTGGAGACGATGCTAAAGACATCTTGTGTACAGCTTGAGCAGGAAGAGGGGATCTATGAGGGTAATGAGATCACAAAGGAGAGTTTTCTGGAGCTGGAGAGATCATGTAGCTCAATACTTTAAAAAGGATTAGATATGCTAAAGAAAGTCATTGTCATCATATTGTTGTCAGTGTTGGGAGGTACTCTCTATGCTGATTGTGTCTATAACGGTAGAGTCTACCCGGAAGGGGCCTTGATGGGTCCCTATATCTGGGTAAATGGCTCATGGATCAAAAGGTGAGTGCGGCTCTTAGTCAAGTCCTATAAGTCAGTGAAAGAGGTGTGATGCATATACCGAATCTAATAAGTGAGACCAGATTTGGGATGCGTGCAGCAGATCAGATCATG
>JAUWRZ010000066.1 GCA_030610325.1 Sulfurimonadaceae bacterium
AGATCATCATCTGTCTGCCAGAAGGTACCATCCATTCTGATCATTCCATCATCGACAATGCCTACACCACTTTGATGTACATGCACTTCACTACTATCCTCACTTCTATCTACAAACTCCATCGCTCTTTTTCGAAGCATAAAGGCCAGGATGAGACCAATAGAGAACGCTATGGATAATTGCACATAACCATCACCAAACGCAAAGGGATACGATGATAGACCGACGACTATAAGACCTATCCCTATCCAGACAATAAAGAACGAATAGAGGACGATCTCAAATCCTATTAGAAAGATCCCGGCTGCTATGAGGTAAGCCGGATCAATGGGTTCCATGCTTACCCTCCCCTGAGTCACCGATGAACTCTTTAAGTATAGAGAGTGAGCCGATAAGTTCCGTCGTCTCATAAGGGACGATGACTTTATCATTTGACTCGTTCTTTGCCAGATCATTAAAAGCGACAATACGGTCTTTAGCCAACATAAACTCTGCTGCGCGCGGGTTCTCTGACATGGCTTCATTGATCATGACCATCGCTTTTTGCTGTCCCGCTGCGATTTGCTCCTGCTCATACTTTGTCGCATCCGCCATTCGCTCTATCGCTTCGGCTTCAAGAAACACTCTCTGCCTCTCCCCCTCAGCTTTCCTGATGACGGCCTCTTTGTCAGCCTGCGCTTTAAGTTCGATGGCACGTTTTTCGCGTTCGGCTTTCATCTGCATGTTCATCGCTTCCTCTATCTCCATCGGGACAGAGATATCACGCAGTTCGACACGCATGGTCTTTATGCCCCACTTCTGAGAAGCATCGTCTATTGCGGTGAGGATGTTTCTATTTAACGTATCACGAGACGAAAGTGTCTCATCAAGTACCAGTTGACCGACTTCCGCACGCAGTGTAGTCGTAGAGAGATTAGCGATCGCCAGTTTAAAATCAACGATGCCATAGGTCGCTTCTCGCGCATTTTGTACCTGGACAAAGACGATACCATCGATATTGATATTGACGTTGTCCCTGGTGATGACACTCTGCTGCGGTATATCGATGATCTGCTCCTGCTTTGTCAGCTTGGCACTCACTGAGTCGATGATCGGGATGATGAGATGAAAACCGCCCTCAAGCGTACGATTATACTTACCTAACCGTTCTATGACCCAGGCATGTGACTGGGGAACGATCTTTACCCCTTTGGCGATTATGACAAATACTACGATGGTGATGGCAATAGGTATGACTGTCGCCACAGATAGAGGTTCCATTTGATATCTCCTTTTGATGATAGATAATACTCGGTTTCATCTAACAGCGCACTAATACAGTTTTGTCATACTGGGATGAACATGCTAGAATCCCACCATCCAAACAACTAACAAGGAGAGCACTATGAAAGAGATGATCATCCAACAATCCTGCCCGGTCTTTATCGAGGAGCTGGCAAAAAATGAGACTACCCTCAACAGCGTCGATGAGATAATAGGCTATTTAAAAGAGAAGATCGATTCTGATCCACATATCTCCTATATTGCCGAGTTCGACCACTTCAGCCACACAGAGTCACTACCGCACGGGAAGATAGCACAAGGTCTGATCGCCGCTAAGAACCTACTGTTTTGTTTTGGTCCGATGATCCCAAGTCCTTATATGATGACATTAAAACCGCGTTCAATGGGAATAGCTGAGACAACAGACACTTTTGTGATCACATTTGCAGAAGCACCACTACCTATTGCCAATCAGACGATGAGGGCATGGGCGGAGTCGATCAAAAATATTTAGGGAGTTTAAGGACCCTGCCTGCCGGCAGAGTCTTTTGAGGTCATCTAGATGTGTTTGATGTCGTGGAGAAGGAAGTAGAGCTGCTCTCTATATTTTTCAAAGAGCGCATTGTATTTGACTTCAGTGTGATCAAGAAGCGCTTCACGAAGCTCTTCGGCAGTCTCAGAGAGTTGCTCTGCACCTATGTTCGCTGCGATGCCTCTGATATCAAGCAGTAGTGCTTTGGCTGATTCTGCATCATCATGTACAAAATAACCATCTAGGAGATGATCTGAATCTCCGTAAGTCTCTACAAACTCTGATAAGATCTCTCTATAGAGCTCATTATCACCACCTGATATATCAAGCCCTTTTGAAGCATGCAAAGAGTCTGTATCATGGATCCCGCCACTGCTCTCGTCTACTTTGATATCTTTATCATCAATGTCAAAATAGCAGTACATGACATCGTACAGTGCATCAATACGCAGTGGCTTGGCCAGCTGCTCTTCCATCCCGGCTTTACGCATCTTCTTTATATCATCAGCACTGGTATCACCACTAAGTGCGACAATAGGAATATGCTCATACTTTGGTTCGTCCCTGATATCCTGTGATGCCTGATAACCATCTTTTACCGGCATATGCGCATCCATCAGTATCATCTGGAAGTCACTGTTCTTTTCCAGGATCTCCAGTGCTTCCTGCCCGTTGTTAGCGATGACGATCTCTATACCTGAGCCCGCGAGCAGGCTTGTGATGACCTTTTGGTTGATCAGGTTGTCTTCGGCAACAAGTATCTTATTACCACCAAACTCTGCAAGATCATCTTTCCTCATCTTTTTTCGCTGAGGATCAGAATCGCGTTTTTTTCGTGGTGAGTCGATGCTCTTTTTGACCTCTTTTACCGGTGCTTCCGGAGGGATCGGACTCTTTACATCTGCACGCTTTGGCACGGCAAGATCAGGGACCTCAGGCAGATCTTCTTTTGGGACAGGAGTCGACGAAGGTGCTCTCTTTCCCTCAGCTCGTTCATCTTTGCCAAGTGGAGTGTCCACGTCTATTGGACTTATCACTTTCTCTTCAAAGACAAACGGCTCTTTCTTCTTGCTCTTCTTTCTGCCACGAAGTATGATGATAAGAAGGAGTCCAGCTGCGATGACCGCACTGATCATAGCATAGAACATCATATCGTCTCCGGCAGAAGATCCTGTCGGGACAGAGATCGGCTTCGGTACAGGCGCCTCTTTGGGTGCTTCAAATGTCACGACTTCAAGCGTCATGGCCTCATCATCACTGATAGCTGGTATCTCTGGCTGTACAGCTGTCTCTACGGGTTCAGATGTTGAGATCGTCTCTTGAATATAGGGGACGATAGGTGTAGCATCCACTACTTCCTCAACGACTACTTCTTCAACTGGCAGCTCTTCGACAACTGCTTCTTTGACGACAACAGCAGCTTCGACCTCTACCGGAGCAGGTGCTTTTACTGCTTTAACAGCCTTGGGTGTCTTATATCTGCGTGCATAAGCATCCGGAAAGACCTCTCTTGATGCATCAAGCATCTCTTGAAGGACACCTTGGTCGCTAAATGGTTCGATCACGACCAGGTTATATGTACTACCACTCTGAACGGAATAAGTAAATCCATTGGCTTTTCTAAGCCTGACAATATGCGGTTTCTTCTCCATCGCCTTTTGCAAGACAAGAAGCTGAGCATCTGCTCTGGACTTGGTCTTAAATGTTCCAACAGTGATATAGAGCTCGTTCTTCGCGGCAAATGCGGGAAGCAGTAGAAAAAAGATCAAAAAAGATCGCACTACCAATCTCATAGATACTCCTTTGATTATATTGAAACAAGAGTAACATAAAAAGCTTAGTAATTATCTTTAAAATATGATGATTGTTTATAAATGTGCATATTTGGCAGTCCAACTGTAAGATTGGCACGGAAAGCCCCTTGGCAGGGGCTAAGATCGTTGGGATCCCTTCTTTGTGTCTATCTTGTTCACATACTATTTTATACGCTATTAAGAGTCTCTACGCGAAGTGTGTCCGGCGACAGGAGGGACCCCGATATCGACAACATCACGATGGGTACGCTTTCGTCTCTTCACTCTTTTTTTCCTCCAGAGCAAGATGCCTCCAAGGACGATAATGATGAGCAGCACCCCTATCACTGCATATAACGTAAGATCTGAATTTCCCGGACGAGTAGCCACTGCTCCGGATGCAGTCTCAAACATACTCTTCTCATCTTTGATATGCTCCGACCAGTCTGTTTTAACGACCGTTTTCTCTACCTTCTCAGATACTTTCGATGAGACACTCTGTGAAAAGTATGGGACAATAGGTAAAGTATCCTCTATCTCCTCATCAAAAGCCATATCTGCTGCAGCGATGCGTTCTTCTCTCTGAGCCTCCGTCTCTACAGGTACTTTGAGAGCGACGCTGCCCGTCTTGCCACTAAGGACATAGGCATCACGATAGTGTTCTCTCGCCATATAAAGCATCCTCTGAAGGACCCTCTTATCTTTAAATGGTGCAATGACGACCCTATTGTACTTACCGACTCTCTGCAGGCTGTAACCAAAGCCATTTGTTTCTCTCAGATCGACAATATTCACATCACTCATCACATCCTTAAGTGCCTGTAACTCTGCATCTGCTGTTGTCTTTGACTGATAGGTACCAACGACGATAGACATCTCTTTTTGGGCAGCATAGACCGGGACCAGTAGAAAAACGATAAGAAAAGATCGGAGCAGCGATCTCATAAAGACTCCTTGTTAAGTATCATAAAGATAGATGGACTGAAAAAGATGCCATCTTGGTGCTAAAAGATCAACGAAAATATCACTTTTTAAGATATACACTGTTTCTATATGTGAATCATATAATACTTAGACTTAAGGGTAAAAGAATCGCAATAAAGGAGGGTAAAGAAGCTACTATATGTAGTCTATATCTGCATATCTTGAAAGTCAGGGTGATGATAAACACTCAAGAAGAGATCTAGATCGACTCATCAGTATTACCGGACCATCAAGGTCCTTCATATAACCTATCTTCTATGGCACTTTTATCACTCTTTACTTTTTGTCTTCGAAACCACCAGACAAGTCCCAGCAATAAAATACCGATGACTATATATAGCATCTTATTTGAAGTGTTGTCTGCTGAAGGAAAGGATGTCCCGGCAGCTGTCTCCGGTAACTGTTTCTCATCTTTCACATGGGCAGACCATTTGGTGGTCTTCGATGTCTCATATCTACCGACATAAGCATCTGGATAGTGCTCTCTCGCCGTATCGATCACCGTTTGAAGGATATCTTTATCTCCAAATGGTGTGATGACGACCCTGTTGTACTCCGAAGACCTCTGTATCGCATAATCAAAACCAAGCGACCTTTTCAGATCGACGATCTCAGCATGTTTACCCATCACATCTTTTAATGCTAAAAGCTGCTTATCTGCTCTGGTTTCTGACTTAAACGTCCCTACGATGATGTACATCTCTTCCTGAGCGGCATATACCGGAATCATCAGAAAGAAAATAAGAAAAAATTGGACTACAGATCTCATAGATCTACCTTTTTTTATATTAGAACAAGCGTAACATAAAAATATTAGTAGTTATCTTTAAACATGCCGATCTGCCTTAAAGTGTGCCTATTTTACGGCCTAACTGGCAAATCCACTCTTAAAACTCTGCTTTTTCACCACGATCTCTTTTTGCTTCTCTTTGCGTCGGGTGTCCTTTTCGACAAAGATCTTTTTACGGGTCTTTGGGTCCATCTCGGTGTAGTACATCACGGCAGAATAGGTACCAGGTGTCGGAGTGAAGACCTGTGCCTGCTCCGGGTTCATCTTTAACTCATGTTGAGTAAAACGTTTGAGTTCATGCATATCTTTCTCTTCACACCCAGGATGGGCCGCGATGAGATAGTAGGTCAGGAACTGATTTTTCCCCTCTTCACGGTTAAGCCGGTCATACATCTTCTTGAAATCTACCAGTGTCTCTTTCCCCGGTTTACCCATAAGTTCTAAGACATGCTGCTCTGTGTGTTCGGGTGCGACTTTCATCTGTCCGGAGATATGATGCTTGACCATCTCTTTGAGATAAGAGTAACCATGGTTCTTATCGGCACTGATGAGATCGTACCGCACACCCGAAGCGACAAAGGCTTTACGTACTCCGGGAACATCACGCACTTTTCTCAGCATATTGATGTTTCGGCTATGATCGACATGCATCACTTTACATAACCTATCTGCATCCACACAGCGCATATGGTCACAGGTCCCTTTTTTGAGCTTTTTGTCACACTCATAGCCGTACATGTTCGCTGTTGGACCACCGACATCGGAGATGATGCCTTTGAAGTCTTTATACTCTGTAAAGTCCTTGGCCTCCTGGACTATGGAGTCCTCGGAACGGGTACGAATAGTCCGTCCCTGATGCACACCGATGGCGCAGAAGTTACACTCACCCCAGCAACCCTGATGCGTCATGATGGAGAACTTGATGGTCTCGAGACACTTCACCTTACCTTGAGGCTGATGATAGGGGTGCAGTTCACGTGTGAACGGCAGAGCAGAGACAGCGTCCATCTCATCCTCGTTCAGGTAATCTGCCGGAGGGTTCTGGATGAGATAACGGGCATCGACTTTCTGACAAAGCCCCTTGGCAGAGATGGGGTCATTGTTGTCATAAAAATCATCAAAAAGATCGATGTATTTCTCTTTTTCGGCCAGAGTATCGGCATGTGATGGTAGTTGGATGTAAGCATCGACCGGCTCCTTGGCGATGTAACAGATACCGCGAATATCCCGCGGGTCCTCACCTTCGTTCAAGGCCGATGCCAGTGCGATGACGGCCTCTTCTCCCATCCCATAGACAAGATAATCCGCCTTTGCATCAAAGAGTATGGGTTTGCGAAGTTTGTTTGACCAGTAGTCATAGTGCGTCACGCGTCTAAGACTGGCTTCGATACCACCCAAGACTATGGGCACTGTACCTTTAAAAAAACGGCGGACAAGGTTCGAGTAGACCAGTGCTGCACGATCAGGACGTTTGTCGTTCTTACCACCGGGTGTATAGTCATCCGAGTTACGAAACTTTTTAGTCGCCGTATAGTTAGAGACCATGGAGTCGACGCTTCCACCGCTCACACCCCAGAAGATCTTCGGCTCACCCAGTCGGGAGATATCGATATCAGACTCTATATCGGGCTGACCGATCATACCTACACGGTAGCCATGCTTTTGCAAGATCCGTCCAACAGTCGCGACACCGATAAAAGGGGAGTCTATGTAAGCATCTCCGCTTACTAATATCACATCACACTGATCCCATCCAAGGGCATCCATCTCTTCACGGGTAGTAGGTAAAAATCGGTTATCTATTATCATGCGCGCATTGTAGATAAACTTCGATTAGGAGGATGTTAACATCCACTCCATTTACCGTGTCATAAGCTCTACATCATCTAATCACCTAAAATCCCACATGATCATTGTATAATAACGGATTATTTTATGGACACTCCTCAGGGAGCTGAATATCATCAGCTATCTTGAGCACTGTCTGATACCGGAGTCAGCCAATGGGGCATATTAATGTGATCGATGCGATCAGGGAGCGTTCTTCAAAACGCAAGTTTCATGCAAGACCTGTAGAGAAAGAGGTCTTGACCAAGATACTCGAAGCCGGGAACATGACACCAAGCGGAGCGAACATGCAGCCGTGGACTGTCTATGCGGTAAGCAATAAAGCCGTTCTTGACAGTGTCGGAGAGCGTGTCATCTCTCACATAAAAGAGGGAGGTGAGGTCGATCAGTTTATCCAGTACTATCCGGTAAAATGGATCAAGCCTTATAAGCTTCGACGTATCACGACCGGAGTAGGACTTTATGACAAACTCGGTGTAGAAAGACGCGATAAAGAGCGACGTGCAGAGTTGTGGTACGATAACTTCCGATGGTTTGGTGCACAGACTGTCCTGTTTGTCTTTGTGGACGAAACACTTATCGACGGTTCACAGGGAGCATTGATCGATTGCGGTGCCTATATGCAGACTATCATGCTGGCTGCTCAGGAGTATGGGATAGACAGCTGTCCTCAGGGTTCGACTACCGAATATGGACGGATCATAGCCAAAGAGTTGAAAGCCCCGGAAAACCTCGCCCTGCTCTATAGCATCGTGCTTGGTCACGAGGATGCAGAAGCCATCCAGAACAGTTATCAGCCTGAACGTGAAGCTATCGAAGAGTTAGTGACTTTTATCGATTAGAAGACTCTCTTTCCCCCTTCCCTTCTCAAGTCGCACGTCTCTCGCTCCTCAAGTTCCACTTGGGAGTGTATACATCAGTATCTCAGGCTTTAATAGTCAGTTTGGCAGTGCACTTTCATATTTATATTCCTAATAAACTGTTGTATGCATTACCAAGGGAAACTTGGGAACGAGAGGAAGTCCGGCATATTAATATTTCTTAATATCAATACTTTTCACTTTTCATCTTGGTGCCACAGGATTTGCATATTCATCGATAATCACGGAAAGAGCAGTGACATGCTCCTTTTTCTGTGCAGTTACTCCTTTGGCTTCAAGTGTCATGATACTGCTCTCTATCATCTGAGGAAAAGTATCTCTCACACTGTCACTAAGACCAAAGGCAATGGATTCGATATCTTCCGGGACCATACCCACTATCGTGATGTTGGCACAATCGCCGACCATCTTACAGGTCTCTATCATCTGGGTCACTTCGATCTCATGGACACTCTGTGCTGTTGTCC
>JAUWRZ010000513.1 GCA_030610325.1 Sulfurimonadaceae bacterium
CAGAACTTCAGCCGATCCTGGTCGAGGCCAACCGCCACATAGAGCTGCACCACGATACGCTTGATGTAAAAGAGGCCTTTGCGGAGGAGTACTTCTCATTCAATCGTGGTGTCATCGCAGAGACGGTAAAGACCAAGAAACAGGAGAAAGAGACAAAGACACTGACAGAACGTATTGACAGTGCCCTTATCCATCCACTTTTTGGTATTCCTATCTTTCTTTTTTTCATGTGGGGGCTTTTTCAGCTCACCTTTGAGTTGGGTTCTATCCCGATGGAGTGGATCGATGGCTTCTTTGGTTGGTTTGGTGACGTAGTCGGAGCGACGATCCCCAATGAGGATATACGCTCCCTTGTCGTCGATGGACTGATAGCCGGTGTCGGGGCAGTAGTGCTTTTTACCCCAAACATCATCATCTTGTTTATCGGTATTGCCCTGCTGGAATCAACGGGATATATGTCCCGGGTCGCTTTCTTGCTCGATGGTTTTTTCCATAAGTTTGGCCTTCACGGGCAGTCGTTCATCCCGCTGGTGACGGGCTTTGGTTGTTCCATTCCGGCTTATATGTCCGCACGGATACTGAAAAATGACCGTGACAGACTGCTGACACTCTTTGTCATCGGTTTTATGAGTTGTGGGGCGAGACTGCCGGTCTATGTCCTTTTCGCCGGTGCGTTCTTTGGGCCGGAGATGGCGGGTAATGTCCTCTTTGCCATCTACATCGCAGGAGTCATGGTCGGTCTGGTGGCGGCTAAACTCCTGAAGATGACAGCCTTTAAAGGGGCTGATGAGCCGTTTGTCATGGAGATGCCGAAGTATCGTATGCCTTCGTTCAAACTCATCTGGCATACGGTCGTCACAAAGACCTGGATGTATCTGAAAAAAGCAGGTACCTTTATCGCAGCCGCATCGATGCTGGTCTGGTTTTTGAGTAACTATCCGCACAACAGCGTGATAGAGGGGTTCTATGCTGCCAAGATCGAAGTGGCTACGTCAGAGAGTGAGACGCTAAGGTTTGAGAACCAGCGTGCGGAAGCCTTGATGGAGCAGAGCTATCTTGGTCAGATAGGTAAGTTCATCGAACCGGTCTTTGAGCCTATCGGTGCGGATTGGAAGATGGCCGTAGCCCTCCAGACCGGACTTGCAGCCAAAGAGGTCGTCGTCTCTACTCTGGGCGTCCTCTACTCACTCGGAGATGATGTCGATGAGACGAACAACTCCCTGATGAGTGCTATCTCCGAGCATATCCCGTTTGCATCGGCAGTCGCGTTTATCGTCGTCATCATGCTCTACCTGCCGTGTTTGGCTGCTTCTATCGTCTTTACCCGTGAAGCGGGACATGTCAAGTACTTTTTCTACCTGATCTTCTTCACTTCCATCGTGGCCTACAGCCTTGCTTTTGTCGCGTATAGAGTGACACTGCTGATAACCTAGATGTCTTCATCGCTCCTTCTATTTGTACGGGAGGAGCGATTGACGTTCATATTAGCTCTTTATTGATCTTCATAGGCTAAAATCCCGCATGATTAAAATATTGATGATAGAAGACGATCTCGAGCTTGCCGAGATACTGACTGAGTTTTTGGAACAGTTTGATTTTGAGGTGATCACAGAAGATGATCCCTTTAAAGCTTTGAGTATTTTGAAACTGGAGTCTTATGACCTGGTGATCTTGGACCTTACTCTGCCGGGTATGGATGGTCTGGAGGTGTGTGAAGCGATCCGTGAGCGCCAGAACATCCCTATCATCATCTCTTCAGCCCGTTCTGATGTGACCGATAA
>JAUWRZ010000443.1 GCA_030610325.1 Sulfurimonadaceae bacterium
TTATCCAGATGTATGTCAAATATGAAGAGTGTAGTCGAATTCAGAAGATATCTCTCACTGACGGAACGACATCTTAGCCCAAGACAAGATAGCGCTCATGCAGCCAAAGTGGCTGGATAAGCTCCGTCATAGATAGCCGGATGTCAAGCGTCTTTGGTGGCCGGATGCAAACGCGATAGGTGGCCGGTCTGGTGCATTTTTTGCAATCTTCTGATAGACCATGATCATTGTTCTGAACAGACCTCCATGATATATAGTTACCTAAAGTCACACTTAAAGAAAAAGATACATACGAACTACATAATTTTTCTTTAAGTGTGATAACATACATAGAATATCATATTTATATACTGTAAAGGTGTTTCGATGTTTCATAAGAAGAACAGATATATTGATGAGATCCATAAGCTGAAAGCAGAGATAGGCATGCTTTCTGAAGAGAACACCCGACTCAAAAGAGAGAACGAGATATTACTGGGGAGTGATCGAGCCGCTAAGGATATCGTCCAGGAGAACAGACTAAAGAACACTTTGACCCAGAGTATGGCTAATGGTTGTATCACCAATATCGAGTATATTCAAAAAGAGATCGAGAGCAATATGTCAAACCTTGATGAGATCTATGAGCTGACTGATGAGAACGAACATATCATAGCCGAAGTCGAAGACAATGTCGATGACATCTTCAACACGGAGAGTACCATCGTGATGGCCAATGAACTCAGGAGTAATGCTGATAATCTCAGTTCAAGCGTCATCGCGATCTCAGATGTCATCACGCTCATTAAAGACATCTCTGATCAGACAAACCTTTTAGCCCTTAATGCAGCCATCGAAGCCGCCAGAGCAGGTGAACATGGACGAGGGTTCGCTGTTGTCGCCGATGAAGTACGAAAACTGGCCGAACGGACTCAAAAGGCGACAGCAGAGGTGGAGATCAACATCAGCACTCTGAAACAAAACTCATCTGTCATGCATGAGGACAGTAGCAGACTCGAGATCGAAGCATCCAACGCTTCTACCAACCTGGTATCGTTCAAAGAGACATTGCAAAGACTCATCAACAATTCTGCTACGATCAAAAAGGACAATAGGTATATCTCTTATGAGATTTTTGCCAACCTTGCCAAACTCGACCACGTCTTGTTCAAGGTCAATGCCTATACTGGCGTCTTCAATGATAAGGACGCAAGATTAAGTACCCATCAGAACTGCCGCTTTGGGAGATGGTACCAGGACACTGGGAAAAGACTCTTCTCCAAGACACCTAGCTATGCCAAGCTTGATGCTCCACATGCCCATGTCCACAAGAGTGCTCAGGAAGCTATGGATTGTGTAGTCGCGGGGACATGCCTACAAGACATCAATGTCGTCATCGACTCTTTTGCTGAAGCAGAGAAAGCAAGTAAAGAGCTCTTTGTCATGATAGATGGCATGATCCAGGAAGCCAAACAGATAGACTAAGTGGCTTCTGCCTCATATCGCGTTCTCTTTAGAAGTGACGACTATCACGTTCTTCTTGTCATCATATGGGCACCTCTAAAAACTCAGGCTTGATTTGAATAAGACAAAAGATCAGGTAAAATACAAAAAAAAGAGTATCTGATGCTAGGACTGTTTGACTACAAGTATCAATTAGAGAAGATCAACGAACATCGACCACCATTGCTGAAGCTTGATAAGGTTATCGAGTGGGAGATGTTTCGAGCACCGATCGAAGAGGCACTGTATGTCGAACCAAAAGGTCCTGGTGGTAGACCACCGTTTGATAGAGTGATGATGTTCAAGATACTCATACTGCAGCGATACTATAATCTCTCAGACGAACAGACCGAGTTTCAGATCAAAGATAGACTCTCGTTCATGCAGTTCCTTGGGTTGCAGATAGGAGACACTGTCCCTGATGAGAAGACGATATGGCTTTTCAAGGAGGACATCAAAGAGCAAGGGCTTTCTGAAAGGCTGTTCTCTCTCTTCACAGGAGAGCTCATCAGTCATGATATCGTAGCTCGTGAGGGAAGCATCGTCGATGCTTCCTTTGTGGATGTCCCAAGACAGCGTAACTCACGCGAAGAGAACGCTGATATCAAGAAAGGTGCAGTACCTCTTGAGTTTGGCGATAATAAAGCCAAGCTTGCACAAAAAGATACCGATGCCAGGTGGATGACCAAGGACAGGGAGCGTCACTTTGGCTATAAAGACCATATCAATGCTGATGCCAAGACTAAGCTCATCACGAAGTACAGTATCAGTAGTGCTTCACCCCATGACTCGACGGAGTTGGAAAGTCTGGTCGATGAGGCAGATAGTGTCCTGTATGCTGACAGTGCATACCGCAGTAAGAAGATAGAAGAGTACCTTGAAGAGAAGAAGTGCAAGAGCCATGTCCATGAGAAAGGCTATCGTGACCACCCCTTAGACACACAACAGAAGATGACCAA
>JAUWRZ010000086.1 GCA_030610325.1 Sulfurimonadaceae bacterium
CCTCTACTGCGGTCAATGCCAACATAGGGGATGTCGATCTTGTCACAGTGATGGCGGAGTTCACCGATCTCTATAATACAGATATCGACGTTTTTGCCCATGTCGCGATGTCAAAAAGTAATCCCAGCGGAGAGACCGGCATCGACCAAAACGGAGACCCGGTAGGGCTCTTAAGCAATGAGCCTGGTGATACAGAACGAAAGACCGGTTATGCCTACTGGTTAGGAGCACGTTATACCCTTCCGGTACCATCGATGAAAGACCCGAAGATCGGTCTTGAGTTCAACCATGGTACTAAGTACTGGTATAGCTTTACACAAGGTTCAAACGACATCACCAATAAACTGGCTACGAGAGGTAACTCCACAGAGCTCTACTACATCCAGCCCATCAATCGCTATGCTCATCTGCGCCTGGGTGCACAGTTCATCGACTATGACCATACCGGTTCAGGTTACTATACCGGTAAACCTCTGCCTATGAGCGACCCTGATGCGGCCAATGCGATCGAGAAGCTACAAAACTACTATCTGCTCTTCAACGTAAGCTACTAATACGCAGACAAGCATCTCAGTGACTTCTCACTGAGATGCTCACGCTTTCACACTCCAGTATCGTTCCCGCTATTGATATCGATCGGCAGTGTGATAGTGACACAGGTACCATCATCCACATTAGCTACTTCGATCGTACCATTAAGATGTTTCTCTATGATGGTCTTACTCATATATAGGCCCAGGCCCGTACCGTTCTTCGCCTCTTTTGTAGAGAAATAGGGGTCAAACACCTTCTCTAAGATCTCTTTATCGATACCACCACCATTATCACAGATCATAGTCACTGTATGATCTTGCTCTTTACGTATGATGACACGTATCTGGCGCGCTTTGTCTCTATTTGTGACAAGCGCCTCTTTGGCATTGTTCAGCAGATTGACATAGACCTGCAGCAGTTCACGTGAGTAGGTGTCTGCTATACATCCATCCATCGATTCAGAGGAGAAAGTGATGGCACTGTTCTCAAGGCTCTTACCGATCATCTTCTCAGCCTCTGTCATGACATCCTCAAGCCGGACCACTTCACGCCTCTTTCCCGGACGAAAGAAATCACTGAACTCATTGATCGTCTTGGCAAGATAGTCAGTCTGTCTCAAAATACTTCTGGCAGCTCTGGTGATATCATCTGCCTCTAGCTCATCAAGCTCGATATCTACGAGCATATTGTTCGCTCCCATAGCGATGACCGTTAATGGCTGCCGCCACTGGTGAGCGATCATACTTATCATCTCGCCCATCGCAGCATGGCGGGACTGTGCGATCATGATCTCATCTTTCTCATGAAGCTCTTTTTGCATCTGCTCACGTTCACTTGTGTCTACGACGATCGCCAAATAAGCTTCTGCCCCCTCAAAGAGGATCGACTGTACGTAGACATCTACCGGATAGGTCGACCCATCTTGTCGCTGATGTATGGCAGAGAAGAGGATCTCCTTAAAAGTATCTTCTTCCAAAGGTCTTAGTAGTTCAGTAAACCTCTCTTCACTCATCTTCGGCATGAGATCAAGCGGTGTCAGCGTCAGCAGCTCCTCTAGTCCATGATCGATATTGCCTCTCGCCCCCAGATTTGCGTAGCGAAACTTCAGACTTTCACGATCAAAGATATAGATCTCATTAAGCGACTGTTCGATGATATGACCAAGCTCACGTGTCAGCTCTTCTTGTTTTGCCAATGCCTGTTCAAGATAGACCTTTTCGGTGATCTCTTGCTTGATAGCGATGTAGTTCAAGATCCCACCCTCATCATCGACGACTGGTGCGATGATGGCAGACTCCCAGAACTCTTCACCATCTTTCTTGATATTTCTGAATGTGCCCGACCAGACATCACCATTAGTGATGGTATCCCAAAGCTTTATATATTCACTTGCCGGATGAAACTCACTTTTCAAGACCCGTGGGTTCTCTCCTATTAACTCCTCGAGACGGTAACCTGTTAACTTCTGAGCCCAGGGGTTAGCATACTCGATGACTCCCTCGACATCTGTGATGATGATGGAGACAGGGCTGTTCTCTATCACCTGCTGGAGTTTGGCGATCTCATGCCGGTCTTTATACTGCTTGGTGATATCTATATAGATCATACCTACATAGAGTTGGCCATCATGTTGAGGAATAGCGAAGGCAAGGACCCGGGCTATGAACTTCTCCCCAGCCATCTCAGCCTTGATGACCTTCTCTACACTCCCCTCTACTTTAGCTCTCTCACTTAAGTCCATGATCTCTCTACCGTTCTTCTCCCCCAACAGCCGTAATACCGTATGCCCTATGACCGGTCTATGGAGAAAAGCCTCGGCACCCGGGTTGGCATAGATGACCCGGTGTACTTCATCTTCGATGACTACTACATAAGGCAGATGCTGCATAAAGAGGTCGAACTGCTCCTTGGAAGCTCTAAGTTCGTCTTCAAGACGTTTGCGCTCGGTGATGTCCTGCGCGGTACCATAAAACCTGGTCGGCCGATCTTGCGCATCAAACTCTACCACACTGGTTATCTCTATCCAGCGTGATCGACCATCGGGGCGAAGCATATGAGAACTTAATGACAGGAGTATATCACCTGGTCTTGAACGACTCAGATACTCCAGATACTCTTCATGCTGTCGCAGTGTATCAGGATGGACCCACTGTTTGAGTATTGGCCAGCCCATATCTGAACGTCGAGTCCGTCCGGCAATACGGTAGAGTTCATCAGACCAGTAGAGAGCACCACTTCTCAGATCGATCGACCAATCTCCGATATGTGCTATTTTTTGCGCTTTTGCAAGACTTTTCTGACTCTCAAGGACATTGGCATGATCGAGGCATGCCTGGATCGCATTGACCAGTCGCAGATCGATCTTTATCATAGAGTTGACGATGAGATCATCAAGGAGATCTCCTGACTTGGTCAGGATAAGAGAACCGAAGTTCTTCAGCTCAAAAAGGTAATAGTGTTTTTCACCGATCTTTTTGATGATGGTCTGACCGTCACTGGCATGCTTATGTCGCATCAGCTCTTGCACTGCCTCTGTATAAGCGACATCACGGGTCAACACTTTTGGTCTGGCATAAAGCAGCGAGCCCTCTTGATAGATAGCTGCCGATGAGCAGTTCAATCGACTCAAGATCATAGTGATAGCTTCTCTTAGCATCTTCTCAAGCTCAAGACTGTTTCCAATCGACATGGAGATCTCATAGAGTGCCAGAAGCTGTTGGTCCTTAAGCATGACCTATACGTCCTACGACTGCTGTCTTGTTGAAGAACTGAAGATAGGCTCTACCATCATTGGCGATCTCACCAAAGGTCAATGCTCCGACAAGTATAGAGCCCTCTTTATACACAGCCTTGATCTCATGCTCAAACTTCTCCTCTAAGAAGAGTGCCCGTGAGATGCAGTCGATGAACAGCGTGAACTCCTCTTCGAAGTCCATCGCTTTCTGAGAACTTACGGCCGCATCTCTGGCTGCCTGGAGAAGGTCATCGCTATTGCCTTGCAAGATATCGACATAACTACCCTCTTCGACACTTCCTACGCAGACCATCTCATCGCCGTTCAAGACGATAGGATCACGTACGATCTGCTCATCAGAGATAGTGTTTATACCAAAAGGGAAGGATTTGGCGATACTGAAGAAATTGTCTTTATCGATGGGCTCCGATGCGTACTGGTCCACCACCTTTTTATAGACCGAAAAGGCTGGTCTGAAATCGAGCTCTTTGATCACGGTGCCTTCAGTACTGGTGATCTGAAAAGGTCCACGGATACTTTTCCAGCCATGGTTGACACCAATGGAGCTTGGACGTGTGGAGTAGGCATAGATAAAGACATCCTCAAGCAGACCCTCGTCGGTAAAGAGCGAAGGTCGCTGCTCAAAACTCAGTGAGCCGGAACCGCCACCGATGTAGTTGAGTTCCAGACCATAATTATCGAACAGGACATCGACGCACGTACCGATGTTCTTAGCCAATCCATCGACAAAGACCAACATGCTTTTGATAGAGGCATCGAAACGATCACTATGCCCTTGCATCTCGGCATCGAGTCTATCCTGACTTTTTTGACTGATATCACGGATGATATTGACCTGTAAGCTCTCATCAAGACCGATAAACAGAGTCCCTTTGTCATACTTGTCTGAATTATGCATAATAGAGGGGAAGACACCGCCTATGATAGCTGCATCACACGCTAGAAGTACCGGGTCCAGTAAGGCTCTCTCAAAACCGTTGGCATCACAGGCAAGGATAAGGATCGAAGCGTTTTTAACGCTGAGCTGATCAAGATGTGTTATAAAAGCTTCAGTAGAACCTGTTGGATCAAAGATGATCTCTGCCATGATCTTCCTTTTGAAAAAAAACACATGATAACATAGATATGCTCTTAGTATTACCTGACTCTCTCCTCAAGCATCATCAGTATGATCATGGTAGGCTTATGACTTGGTTTCTACCTTCATCCTTGGCCTGAGCAAGCGCCTTGTCAGCACGGTCAAATAGATCGGCAGGCGTATCCCCTTTTTTATAGCTCGTCACTCCAAAACTGGCTGTGACATGATGGTTTATCGGGAACCTTCTGTTGTCGATCAGCCTGCGAAGCTTTACTGCCAGGACGGTCGCTGCCTCAAGTCCGGTATTGCTACTGATCACCACAAACTCCTCCCCTCCCATTCGAGCAACGATATCAGTAGTCCGGGCATTACTTTTAAGTATCCAGGCAAAGTCGACCAGGACCGTATCTCCTGCGATATGACCATAGATATCGTTCACGCTCTTGAAGAGATCGATATCCAAAGCGATGACAGAGAGCTCATGTTCATAACGTTTTGCCCGGGCTACCTCATCTATGATCACCTCATCGACTTTATAGCGGTTATAGAGTCCCGTAAGCGGATCGATCAGTGACTTCTCATGGTAGAGCCTGACCTCTTTCTCCTGCATCTGACTCTCTATCTCATCTGCTATGGATCTCTTAGTCCGGGAGTGAAGCTCATCGACCATCTTCACAAAATTGCGATTAAGCTGGTCGATCTCGGCTATATTACTCTGCATCAACTCGTTGTCCATCTGAGTCGTACCGACAGTAGCTGTCTTCTCCGCAAGCCTCTTGATCGGTGTACCTATCTGAACAGCTATCTTTCTTGAGCTTATGTGCAGATAGTAGAAAAGGACAAAAAAGAAAAAGAGAATAAAAGCGATAGCTGCATAACCGACACTCTTCGCCCTGTCCTTTAACTTGTCGATGGTCTTAAACACTCGATTCTTCTCGACAAAGGCCATCACTTTCCAACCGGTCCCTCTGACTGACTGCTCCATCATCAGATAAGGTTCACCATCAGAGATCAGCTCAGAGACCTCCAGTCTATCCGCCCATGTCCTTTTTGACACTCCGGTAAACGTACTTTCATCTATAAGGTCATCACTCTCTTGTGCTTGCGACGATGACTTCGCAGCCTCCCTGTAGACATGTTCCACCAACCCTTTGAGCTTGGGTGAACCTTCGACAGCCTCTGTCATCGCCATGATCACACCACGTTCATCAAGCACGAACAATATAGCGTCCCAATGATGCTCACGATCAAAGAGATCATCGACCATACTCTCTATGGTCACATCTACGCCACTCACCCCTTCGAGGAAGTCATCCTTATAGACAGGGACAAGACACGAGATCATCCAGGTATTAGTGACTGGGTCCAGATAAGCCCCTGTCCAGACCGCTCTTCTCTCAGGGTCATGGATCTGATCAGCTGGATAGTAGAGATCATGTTCTTCTATATTGAGGTGGCTCTCATACTGTTCATAGGCCCTGTCCACATACGGGTAATGCCGATGCATACCATCATGACTATTGAAGTAGGCTGCGACGATATAGGGATGATGTTCTACCAGACTTCTAAAGGTCGTATCCATCGCTTCTGAAGCGATTGCTTTTTTACGCTGAGCTCCTGTTAGCTTAGTCGTCGATGAGTAGTAGAGACTCGAGCCCACCTTGTCTGTCTTATAGAACATCCCGTTCTCTGCTACAGCAAAACTCGGCTGCCCGGCAGGAAGGCCAAAAGCATCAGCTTCGGAAAAGAGTGATCGGTGCTCGTCTTGAAGCAACCTGGCACTACTGATGACCACATCAAGACGCTCTTTAATATGTTCAGACTCATTGATCAGGACATCTTGACTGTAGTGATGTATCTCCTGTTGAAGCATGCGCATATTTTTTTTGGAGACATATTGATTAAAAGCGAAATAGAGTATTAGGAGTGTGATGCCGATGACTGCGACCGGGACCAGTGCCGTACGCAGAAAGTAGTTCGAGATGAGGGCCTGCAGGTCTTGGTGATCGTTCATGATCTCTCTCAGCCCCTCTCATTTAAAATATCTCTTCACAGTCTGGATCAGCCATATTAATAATATGTATAATATATGCTGTTTTTCTTTGTGATGCTTCTCTTACGCTTAGAATAGCAAAAAAGTCTCAAGACAGACATTAATATCACCCTGATCATAAAGAATATATAGCTTTTTATCAATAACACTCAAATAGGAGTGTGCGTTTTCAGCACACCATGAGGTCAGCTTAACTATACTTTAGATCTATTTATATCCTGATGGACAAGGACCCTACTTGATAAAGACAATACTAATCACCTGCTTACTACTAGGTCATATCAGCCTACAGGCAGAATCAGACAGCATCCTCGACCAGATACCTATAGCTGGGTTCTCAGACATGTTAAGCGATGAGCAGAACAGCTCTGAAAAGGAGAAGGCTGCCGCCCTTGCCCACTCACAAAAGAGCCAGCAACTCCAGGATATGTTCGTCGTCATCATCGAACAAGAAGCAGTCATCAAAAAACTCTATCAACAGGTAGAACAGAGCAAGAACCCTCAAGAGAAGGCCAAACTCAAAGAGAAGCTCCTGGAGAACCAGAACAGACTCTTTAAACTTGAGACCTCCTTTGATGATATCGCTATCAATGGTGCAGACATCTCTTCACCGGATGCGAAAAAGGATGAAGAGAAGCAGGATATGCAGGAGAAACTTCTCGAGATCTTCGAACCGATGCTCGTCTCCCTTAAACGTGCTACCGAACACCCCAGAAAGATAGAGGCGATACGAGCCGAGATCGAGAAGTATAGTCTCAAACAAGAAGAGCTCTCCAATGCACTGGAAAGTCTTGAAGAGACCCAAGATATGGTGTTCTCTCCAGCACTTCAAAAGAGCATCGACACGATGCACGAGAACATCGATCAGCAGAAGGTACTCTACTCCCACCACCTAAAAGCACTAAACACCAAGCTCTCCGAGTATGAGGCACACGAAGAGTCCATGATGGACAATATGTCAGATAATACCGTGGCCTTTATCAAAGGGCGCGGCCTGAACATCTTTCTGGCCATCTCAGGCTTTGTCATCACCATGATGTTCCTACTGCTTATCCGCCGTAAAGTACAGGCACGTTTTGAACATGTCACCAATGTAAAGAAGCTCTATGTACTTCGAATACTTCAGCTCTTACTGGGCCTCTTCTCCGCTATCATGGCTACACTCGTCGCACTGTTCATCTTCTATGTTCGTGCTGACTGGCTGATGCTGACGATCTTCTTACTCTTACTACTGGGTATAGGATGGTCACTCAAGACCTATCTCCCCTCATTTATGGATGAGCTCAAGATGATGCTGAACATGGGTCTGGTACGTGAGGAGGAGCGTGTCACCTACATGGGCATCCCCTGGAAAGTCGAAGCTATCAGTATGTCTGCGACCTTGCGTAATCC
>JAUWRZ010000492.1 GCA_030610325.1 Sulfurimonadaceae bacterium
GACGGTGGGGGGAAGCGATAAAAGAGAAGATGATAAGGCCGGCAAAAGACGATAGAAGAGAAGCGTTGAAGTCGTTGTTAAAGCACCTTGATGACCTGGAAGCGGTTGAGATGATCGGGAAGATCGAAGCGGAGTTGTATGAAAGAAAAGTAGCTGATATCGATAAAAAAAGCTTGAAAAGATTAGTAAAAAGGCTTCAAAGTCTCCAATCGACAAGCGATCTCTGAGACTCAACGCTTTTCTCTGGTATAAAACTTGCTTGAATTGTGATATATTATTAAGATACTTTTGACTGAATGGATCTATTTTGTCTGATAACCCCGATATAAATACAGCTTTACAAGAACTGGCACAGTATAAAGAGATCATTGAAAAGACGAACATCGTCTCAAAGACTGACAGTGAGGGGATCATAACTTTTGTCAATGACGGTTTTGTCAGCTTATCTGGTTTTAGCAGGGAGGAGCTGATCGGTGAGACACACGCTTTAATGCGCTCGGTCAATACACCCCAGCACGTGTTTGATGAGATGTGGTCGACGTTAAGAGGAAGAGAACCCTGGTCAGCAACGGTGGAAAATGTCCGTAAAGATGGGACTCATTACCGTGTCGATGTCGAGATCTTCCCTATTTATGATGCCCAGGATGTGATCGTCGAATATATTGGTATCTATCATGAAGTCCCTGATCCGGTCTCAGAGACACGTGTCCTCGAAGAGATCGACAGACGAGAGGAGCTTGAACAGCATCTTGAGTACCTGCAAAACATCATCGACCAGCAGAACAACATCGTCATAGTCTCCAATGGAGATGAGTTGGTGATGGCCAATCATCAGTTTATGGAGTTCTTCTCTATGCCTTCGACACAGTCATTTAAAGATGAGTTTGGTGATATCAGCAATGCTTTTGTACGGCATGATAACTTCTTCCATCTTGGAAAAGTCACAGATGGCGGGAACTGGGTACGGACACTGCAGGCCACGGATGATGAGAAGAGCGTAGTCTCCATGGTCGACCTGCGTAGTAATGAACCTCGGGCATTAGCGGTAAAGATCAGCGACCTTGATGATGGTACAGGTTACTATGTCATCTCACTTACAGATATCACTGACCTCACTATCAAAGCTAATCAGTATTTCTATGAAGCTACACATGACAAGCTTACCGGGATCTTTAACCGGAGTCACTTCTCAGAGGTACTTACAGAGCGGTGTAAAGAGGCTAAAGAGGGGAGTGTCGAACTATCACTTCTTATGATCGGGATCAATGGTTTTAAGGCACTCAATGATGCACATGGTAGTGATATCTGTGATGGTATCCTTAAAAACATGGCAGAGACCATCTCGATGAACCTGCGGATGCGTGATCAGATCGCGCGTTGGGGTGGGGCGGAGTTCGCACTGCTTATGCCCGAGACCGGTGAAGAGAAAGCGATGAAGATGGCGGAGAACATCCGTAGTGCTATTAGCTCGATGCAGACTTATATAGATGATGAGGTCACGGTCAGTATTGCTATTACCGTACTTGATGAGAGTCTTGATAGTCGGACATTCATCACTGAGACTTATGAGTCACTTAGTAAGATCAGAAGTGAGAGTGGTGATGGTGTTGTGGTGGTTTAGGGTGCTGTCATTAAGTCTCTTCGGAAACGGAGAGTCTTAGGAGTGCTGACCCTTGGCACTCTCCACTATGACTCTTGAACTGTGTAGGTAAAGTCTTCCGATTACAAACCTTATGAGCAATTGTGACTCTGATCAAAGCGTTATTTGGATTTTACTTATTGATGAAAGTAGGCGTTTAGAAGCTTTTTGGACGAATGACTTTTTACTGTATTTAAGTTGTTGTTTTCATTATAAGATGTATGGACATCATGGGGTCAAGGCTCCACTTTTTCTGCCTGCGCAGGCTTGGCACTAAAAAAGTTGAGTCATGACCCCGTGGCAAGACGTTTCTTTAGCGTGGTTGAGTGATTTGTCTTGAAATAGAAAGTGTCTATCTTACTCCCGACCAATGTCATTAAGTCAAGCATAA
>JAUWRZ010000452.1 GCA_030610325.1 Sulfurimonadaceae bacterium
ATAGATATAGCCTGGTGGGTAAGCTTCTTTCCGGGACTGATGATCTTTCTTATCACCTTCTCACTGATGAACATCTCCAACCATCTTCAGCAACTTACCAATAGAAAAGAACTTCAGCTGGATTAAGTATAGCAGCGCTTTAAGTGAGATAAGAGTCACTTGAAGTCCTGGATTCTTCTATATACCCTTCTCTTCTCTTTTAAGAAGTATCAGTGTTAAAGCTTTGAGATGAGCGATTCTAGATCATAGAAAGTAGGCGCCCGAGCGAAGTGACAAAGTACTCTGGGTGCGGACCCAATATTATTAAGTCAAGAGTTGTGATTACCTTATAAGATTTGGGATCGGAAGGTTTCGCCTCCGTAGTTCGGGAGTCATAGTGGCGAGTGCCAAGGCTTAGCACTCCTAAAATTCTCCGTTTCCGAAGACGTGTGTTATGTTGCATTTCGAAGCACATGATACGTGTGTTATGTGCCATTTCGAAGCACATGATAAAACCCAGCGCTCGTGTGGTGTCTTAAGTCTATACTATCAGCGAGTCACTATATGAGAGGTTGTGCTCCAGATATCTTTTTCCCGCTATAGCCGAAGATCTTTCGATAGACGATACCGTAGCTTATGAAGACGATAGGAATAGCCCAGAAAAGTCCGAGCCCAAAAGGTATAGCACTGACGAGAAGGAGTGCAAGGATGACGATATCAAAGATCAGGAACCTCAGCCAATGTGCGCCTACTGATCTGCGTGATATCTCCATGGCTTCCCAGATCCCAAGCTTTTTGTCGATTATGAGTGGAAAGGTAAAGATGTAGACCAGCATGAAGTAGAGACCTGGTAGTATGAAAAGTATCAGTCCGATCGTGACGAACAGTGAGATCAGGAGTGAGGCAAGCAGTAGGCGACCAATATCATAATGGTAAGCAAAGACATCGTTCATGACGATCTTGTGATCATTAGCCTGTTTGAGTCCCATCATGATCAGACCGATAAACAGGGGTGCAAGGATAGCTATGCTTAGCAGTTCGGTAGGATGACGCTTTAAAAAGCCTGGGATGTAGGGTATAGCCTCAAGAGAGGGTAGTGTAGCTACGATGATACTTAAAAAGAGATAGATGCTCAAGGCTATGAGCAGATAGATCAATAGAGTCGAGAGAAATATGAGCTTGACGCCGTTGGTCCGTTCACGAGCTTCCGAGAAGACTTTACTTACACTGAACGAATACTCACCAAAGTAGGCTCTGTCTAATGACCCTTGATCATAAAGCTCCATGCTGTCCCTTAAGCGCGTGATTTTGTGCGATTATACCATAAGAGAACTTGACAGAGTGCTATGTCGGAGACGGTTTTGTATGGTGTCATCAAGTGAGGTCATGGAGTACTTGATGACACTTTCACTGTTGGAAAGTATTAGGAGAGTAGCTCTTTTACACAACTGCTGATACGTTTCCCATCAGCCTTACCGGCAAACTCTTTTGATGCGATCCCCATGACTTTACCCATATCTTTCATGGAGCTGGCTCCGCTGCGATCGATGATAGTTTTAATAGCGCTTTGAAGCTCATCATCATCAAGTTGTGTCGGAAGGTAGTGCTCGAAAAGTGCAATCTCAAAAAGCTCCGTCTCAAGCAGATCGTTACGACCTGCTGCTTTATACTGTGTCGCAGAATCATTACGCTGTTTTATCTGTTTTTGGATGATCTTGATGATATCATCATCATCGAGCTCTTTTCGTTCATCGACCTCTATCTGTTTCATAGCGCTTGAGAGCAGTCTGAGTGCATCTCTCTTTTTAGTCTCTTTGGCTTTCATAGCCTCTTTTATATCGGTGGTGATCTTTACTTTTAGACTCATCTTCTTCCTTGGAACTATTTTTGCTTGAATTATAGCAAAATAGATGAAAGGGAACATGATGAGGTACATGATATTGTTTGGGCTTTTTGTCATGATGTCCTTAGGCGGATGCACGGCAAAGTTGACTGAACCGGAAATAGACTTTAGACCACCGGAATATGTCGAGCAGATGCCGGCTTTCTCAGGGGAAAAAGAGACCTCCTCAGCCGGAAGTATCTTTGGACGAGGAGAGAACCCACTCTTTTCAGATCATAAGGCTATGCATGTCAATGATATAGTCACTGTCTCTATCACAGAGACCGCCAAGAGCTCCAATAGCGCAAAGAAACAGCTCTCTGAAGTAGATACCTCAAAACTTGGCGGTGGTGTCTTTACGACTACTGGAGGTAACAGTGCTGTCTCATCATGGATGGGTAAGGCCAATGGGTTGACAGATGTCGGATTTGGGACAGACAGTAGCTCATCATTTTCCGGGCAGGGCTCATACAGTAAAGATGCCTCTTTTACGACTACCGTATCGGCACGGATCATCAAAGTACTTGAAAATGGTAACTATTATA
>JAUWRZ010000278.1 GCA_030610325.1 Sulfurimonadaceae bacterium
CCATTGAAGTGTTTGTTGATGATCGTCTTGGACATGTAGAGTCCCAGACCGGTCCCGTTGATATCTTTTTTTGTCGTAAAATAGGGTTCGAAGACCTTTTCGATGATACCTGCTCCAATACCGCCACCATTATCACAGATGCTTACCATCAGATAGTCGCTATCCTCAGTCACCTTGATCGTGATCTTTTTTTCACCATCTGTATGTGCGACCATGGCATCTTTTGCATTACTGAGAAGGTTTAAAAAGACCTGGATAAGCTCTCTGCTGTGAACACTGATCTCAGTCGTAGAGTCATTCTCTATAAATAGCTCTATTGCATTGTTTTTGAGACTTGGACCGACGATCTTCAGCGTATCGTCGATAATATTTCCTATTTTGACCTTCTCTTTCTCTTTGTCTGGTTGAAAGAACGTCCTAAAATCGTCAATAGTCGCTGTAAGATGCTTGGCCTGATCGAGGATCAGATGAGACTGCTCCTCAACAGCTTTGTCTTGCAGGTCATCAAGCTCGATATCTACCAGCATATTATTCGCACCCATCGCGATCACTGCCAGGGGCTGCCGCCACTGATGGGCGATCATGTTGATCATATCTCCCATCGCGGCCTGTCGCGACTGCGCTATCATCAGCTCATCTTTCTGTTTTAACTCAGTGATATCTGTCGCAGATGAGACAAGTGTACGCTTACCGTTTATCATACCCAGCGGCGCAGAACTAAACTGCCATATCAGCTTCTTTCCTGATCTGGTCGTGACTTCGAACTCACCCTCATCCACCTTATGTCTGATATTGTACAGCTCTTCAATATGTGCTGTTCGCCTACTGGAGTCATGTCTGGCAGCTTTCTTCGCCCACTTCTCCATAGTGTCGATCTCATCAAAAGTGTAACCGGTGAGATCGAGCCAAGCTTTGTTGATCAGGATGAACTCTCCAGTATCATTATGAAGTACCATAGGGTTTGGTGCCTCCTGGATGATGGTCTCAAGCTCTTTGGATTTATCTGCAAGTGATCGGTTCAGTCGTCTATTATGGTGGATATATCTTGAGAGCCTGCTGACCGTATAGTAAGCAACAAAAGAAAATATGAGCAGCAGCGCCATGGCAATACCATAGTCAATAAACCTAAGCTCTTCAAACAGCTCATCAGATCTCTTCTTAAAGTGATCAGCTTTGTCCTGGGCATAGAGATAAAGTCTATGCGCTGACGTATCCAAAAGCAGGACATGGTCAGCCCCTCTTTTTTTTGTGATCGATATCGCTTCCTCAAGATCGCCCTTGTTCACAAGTGTGATGACGTTGTCGCGTATGGGTCTCCACGCTTTAAAGAGGGACAAGGTCTCCTTTTGAAGGAGTGCTCCCTCCTTCCCAAGTATCATCTGCGCGATGATATCCATGTTGGAGTAGACACGGGCTTCATGCTCATCGACCTGCACGATGAGATGTGCCAACTCTTGTGCTGATGGTGACAAGACCACATCTTTCATATCTCTGTGCATCTTATAGACATCCAACTGGACATTAAGTGCGGCATTTGAGACTTTAAGAGGGTGTGTATAGATGTCTGTCGTGATATTGTTCATCAGATCGAGATGGTACAGGCTATAGAACTTGGAGCCTAATGATAACGTCGTTAAAAGTATGAAAGCGATAAGGATAAGTCTTGTCTCTTTTTTATGGAACAGTGTTTTCAAAGAGTACCTCTGATGTTATAGTAGATCTAAAAAGCATCAAGATCTGACATCTTTTGATCCGGGACTTTAAAAGCCCTATCTCAAAAGGTCTTCTTTAAATTATATCAAACGGGTACCTCTTATCAACATATATCTCATCATAATCTCACATTATCTTGCGATTGGTCCTCAAGTCCTACGATCTTCAGCTCTATTTGTCTAAACTACGGAAAAAGAAAAAAGATGAAAAGATCATTACTACTCTTAACACTTGTTGTGACAGTACTCTTAGCCGATCCGGTAGGAAAAGTAGCAAAAAACAGAGCTAAAGATGGTGCAAAGTCAGTAGTCACTAAAGATGATGACAGGTCTGCCGTCAAAAAGAAGAAAAAGAAAGTAGAAAGAGAAGCGAAGAAAACAGTTATAAAGACTGCTCTTTGAGCTACATAGGGATCATAAGTATCGACTTGTTCTCGTTCCTTCAGCATTGACCAGGCACACTGACAAGGACCTAATACAGAATCAAATGCTCACGTAATATCTAACATAACAGGACTTTAGAGAGAAGTAGTCGATCCTGCTGACGTAACTCTATATATTACTGATACCAAACTTTAAAAGGAATCTCAATATGATGAAAAAAATGTTAAAAATACAGGTGCTTGGCGCATTATTGATAAGTGCGAACCTTACAGCGAACACACAGAGTGGTTGCGACGAGCTAACTGGCTGCGCAAAGAAGAGCTGTCAGATAGAGAAGAACATAGCTATAGCAACAAAGATGGAAAACAGCTCCAGAGTAAAAGGACTGCAGATCTCATTGGAAAAAGTCAACACACATTGTACTGATGAGAAGTTAGTAGAAGAGCTCGAAGAGAAGATCAAAGATGCAAAAGAAGAGCTCCAAGAAGATAGAGAAGAGTACGAAAGAGCATTAAAAGACAATAGACCGGATAAGATAGAAAAATATAAGAGTAAGATGTCCGAAGAAGACAATAAGATAAAAGAGTTGGAACAAGAGCTAAAAGAGCTGCAGTAAGAGGTCTTCCCCTACCGTAAGATCATCGCTGACGCCAAACATTGTATTTCCTTGACCTCAACGGGAGAGTTGTCATTAGCCTCTCTCGGCAATAATACGTTGAAACTCTTTCTCCATGACGATGTCTAAAGTCGACTCTACCCGGTCGATAAACACCTTCCCATCAAGATGGTCATACTCATGCTGAAATAGACGCGCAAGGAAACCCTCATACTGAGCCTCGACTCGCTCTCCCTCACGGCTTAGGTAACTGACATCTATCACGCTGTAACGCGGGACAAGAGCACGTACACCAGGAAGACTCAGACAACCCTCCCAATCTTTTTCCATCGCTTGAGAGTGCCAGATGACCTCCGGGTCTATGACAGCGATGGGCTCCATCTTCGGAGCATGGGGATATCGTTCATTAGGTCGTGAAGACATGATAAAGATACGTTCTGAGCGGTAGACCTGCGGTGCCGAGATACCCATCCCTTTTGCCTTATCACAGGTGAGCATAAGCTCATCAATAAATCTCTGGGTCTCTTTAGAGCCAAGATCTGTAACAGGTTCAGCGATCGCTCTGATCACTGGGGCACCCAACTGTGCTATTGGTAGTATCTTTTCCATGCCTGACTCCTAGATACTTATCGTTTTATCAGTACTGTTACCATAGTCAATGCGCATACTTTTTCGAATAACGTCATCAATAAACCTTTCGACATCGTACTCTTTTTTCTTCGCCACACGTTTTAACTTTTCAATGTCTTCAGGATTCTTTGCCTGTATGATGACACTGTTGTGGTAGAGCAGTAGAGCCAAGGTCTGCTGATCAAAAGCATAGCGTTTTGAATCGAGCCAGGAACCTGGGATATAGATGAGATTCGAAGCGACTTTCTCTTGCATAAAACGATCGTTTTGATAGTAATCCAGAAGTGTACGTCCATCTAAAGATTCATAGCTCAGATCAAACTGCCCCTCTTCCAACATCTCGATGACTTTGTCATCTTCTCCAAACGTGCACAACTTTTGTAA
>JAUWRZ010000285.1 GCA_030610325.1 Sulfurimonadaceae bacterium
AAATAAGGTGGGATCATTAAAGTCTCCATAAACACACTCGATCCGTTCAGACTTAGGGTGCAACTCAAGCATACCTGGTGCGAAATCCACCCCGGTAAACTGTTCCGGCTCCCATGTCAACGCTGAGTATAGGCTCCCGTCCCCACAACCAAGGTCCAAGATCCGTCCAGGCTTTTGCGTACCCAGGTCTGTTAACAGCTTGGAGACCACCTGCTTCTGTATGATGTCGTACTCACCATAAGCTCCGGCGTAACGGGAAAACTGAGTCTGGACTCTCATCGACGATTTATCACAAGTGAGACGATGAAAACAATAAGGACAGTCATCACGATCGTCGCACCGCTTGGCAGTGAGAAATAATATGAACTTGTCATACCGACTATGACGGACAATAGAGAAAAGCCAAGTGCCAGCCATATAGTCTTGGCAAACCCCTGCCTGTACTGGAGAGCTGCTACGGTTGGGATCACCATCAAGGCACCGATAAGCAGTGTACCTACCACCCGGATAGAGAGTGCGATGATGACTGCGACTATCGTGACCAGTAAAAAGTTAAATGCCTTGACCCTGACACCGCTGGTCTGTGCCACCTCTTCATCAAAAGCGATGAAATAGAACTCTTTATAGAAAGCGAGAAGGACCATCAGTGCGATACCTCCAAAGATGAGCATAGTCAGGACATCCTCTGTACTCACCGAGAGGATAGAACCAAACAGATAACTAAAGAGTGAGCTATTAAACGCTCCTGCCAAAGAGACGATGATGACTGCCAAAGCCAATGATCCTGAGAGGAAGATGGCCAGGATAGCATCCGAATAGAGCTGGTAAAAACTGCGCAGGTACTCTATCGTCCAGGCACTGATCAGGGCAACGACTACTGCGGTCCAGAGAGGACTGCTTCCTACAAGCAGACCGACTGCGACCCCGACTAACGCGGAGTGAGCAAGCGTCTCTGTCATCATCGAGTACTGGCGTAAGACGATGAACGACCCACTGACTGATGCAAGTACAGCGATGATGATACCAGCAAGAAAGGCTCGCTGCATGAATTCGTATTGGAACATCTCGATCATTTCATTCTCTCATGTCTCATTAATCTACTTTATTGGCTGAAAACATGCATTAAGCATATTTCTCAGCCAAGGTATCATCTCGATCATTTCATTCTCTCATATCTCATCATGTCAAGATCTCAATGATGATGGTGGTTATGCAGTAGATGTGCATCTATCCCATAAAGATTGCTCATCTCCGAACAACTCATCGCCTCTTTAGGGTCATTACAGGTAAGCAGTGAGCGGTTGACCGTAAAAAGCCTGCCGATATCATCTGCGATCACGCCAATATCATGGGTAATAAACAAGATAGTCAGCTTCTCTTCCTGATTGAGTTCGCGCAGCAGTGTATAAAAACGCTGTTGCGAGACGATGTCTACACCTGTGTTTGGCTCATCCAGGATCAGGACTTCCGGTTTTGATGCCAATGCTCTGGCGATCATCACCCGCTGTCTCTGACCACCCGAAAGTGTCCCGATAAGCTTTGCTTTAAGATGTACTACATCCATCTTCTGCATAGCTTCCTCGACTGCCTGACGGTCTTCTTCACGCTCACGCCCAAAAAAACCACGCTTCGCAGTACGACCCATCATCACGACTTCCAGGACAGTCGCCGGAAAGTTCAGATCTACCTGAGCCGCCCGCTGGGGCACAAAACCTATCTTATCCCACTGCTGAAAATCCTTCTGTACGACACCAAACAGGCGGATCTCCCCACTGTCCGCTTTTTGCAGTCCAAGAAGAAGGCGGATCAAGGTAGTCTTTCCACCACCATTAGGTCCGATCAATGCAGTATACTCGCACTTGTTGATCTGAAGAGAGATGTTTTCCAAAATAGTCTGCTCATTGATAGTGAGCATCAGGTTCTTTACATCAAAGACAGGGACATCAAAAGTCACTCACACTCCATCGCAGTAGAAAGTCTTTGCAGGTTTTTCATCATCAGCATCTCGAAGTCTGCACCTTGCTCGACTTCATCAGCGGTAATATTTGCCAGAGGTTGCAAGACATCCACCTTCGCCCCACTCTCTGCGGCAATATTACTGATAAGACGGTCACTTACAAATGACTCAAAGAAGATCGTCCCGATCTGCTCAGACCTTACTTTGTCTGTCAATCCAGCCATCGTCTTAGCACTGGGCATCGCTTCTGGTGAGAGGCCAGTCAGTGCATGCACTTTAAAACCGTAACGATGGGCAAGGTAACCAAAGGCATTATGATTGACGATGACCTGCGCTTTTTTACAGGTCGAGAGCTGTTGTGCATAACGTTTATCGATGCTCTCAAGCTGTTGGACATAGGCTTCTGTGTTTTTATGCACGGCCTCTTTCTCTTCAGGAAGGATCTCAAGTAGAGCTTTTTCGATCTCCCTGGTCGCAAGCACCATGTTAGCCATATCCAGCCAATAGTGAGGGTCTCTCTTCTCCCCATGATGATGTCCGCTATGCCCTTCGTGTGCCTCTTCAAGATGTCTAAGCTCTACTGACTTGCTGATATCAAGTGCTTTCACGATCTTCGAGAATGACTCAGCCCATGGCTCAAGTCCGGCACCACTATAGATAAAGAGGGCACTGTCACTCAGCCTGGCAAGGTCTTTTGGTGTCGGTTCAAAACTGTGGACATCCACACCGAAAGGGACGATCATAAAAAGGTCCACCTTATCGCCGGCAAGATGACGGACTACGTCATATAGGGCAAAAGTACTTACTGCCACGCGGGGAGTGGACGCGGACTCAGGACTTGATGGAGTCTTATCCAAGAACGTGACTACTGTAAGTATGATAATAATGGCGCTAATGATCAAAATCGACTGTTTGATTATGCTTCCCTTTTTGATTTAGTATCTGCAATTATAGCGCACTCTCTTTACAATAAAGCGTTTGCGAAAGAGGCCAGATCTCAAGAAGTAAAGACGATCATGCTCTCCTTAACATTTTTTCTGATACAATTCGCCACTTTTTATAATTAGAGCACTCTTGCATCATCATGTAAAGACGCTCTCGCGAGGATTAAGAATCATGACTAGCATCTTGCTTATTGCACAGATCGTATTGGTTGTACTGCTGACTATAGCTGTACTACTTCAGAAAAGTTCAAGCATCGGCCTGGGTGCTTATAGCGGCACAAACGAATCAGTCTTTGGAGCTAAAGGCCCGGGAAGCTTTCTCGCCAAGACAACATTCCTACTTGGGTTTCTATTTGTCTCTAACACCATAGCACTGGGTTACTTCTACGGACAAGCCCGTAATGAATCTGTCGTCGATACGATAGCAGAGAAGACAGAGATCACTGCACCGGCAGCTATCAACATACCTGCTCCGGTCGAGACTAACACCACAAAATAATCGTATGTACAGATGGACTCTCCTTCTGTTCCTGCCCCTCTTTGTCTGGGGTGATGCACACATCTTTGTCTACCACCGCTTTGGTGATGAGAAACATGCCTCGACAAACACCTCAATAGAAGTCTTACGCACCGAATTCGAGTACCTTAAAGAAAACGGTTACAAAGTCATCCCTCTAAGTCGACTTGCTGATGCCCTTAAAAATGGCAAGACCATCCAAAAGAACTGGGTCGTCCTGACCATTGATGACAGCTACAAGAGTTTCT
>JAUWRZ010000223.1 GCA_030610325.1 Sulfurimonadaceae bacterium
ATCACAGAGGGGATCGTCTCCAAAGCAGCCAGATTGCAGGGCGAACTCGAATACATACAGATCGATGCTGCCATTAATCCGGGCAACAGCGGTGGACCACTCTTTAATGATAACGGTGAGGTGATAGGGGTAAATACCTTCATCATCCTCAACTCACAAAACCTCGGCTTTGCCCTGCCCTACTACTATGTCGAAGAGGCTATCACAGCGTTTAAGAGTGTCGAAGCGGATGATATCATCCGCTGTTTCTCCTGTAAGAACCTCGTCGGTGAGTCAGATATCAAAAACGACTACTGTCCCAAATGCGGTGTCAAACTCGATACCGCAAAACGACGACGTGAAGGGTACACCCCACTTGGCGCTGTAGCCCTGCTCGAAGAGGTCATTGAGGCCATGGATGTCGATGTGACACTTGCCAGGCGTAACCAACGATACTGGCGGCTTGATGAGGGCAGTGCCAAGATCGACATCAACTACTATGAGAACGGTGTCATCATCGGTGATTCAGCGCTATGCCGGATCCCTCAAGAGAAGATCGAAGAGCTTTATGACTTTCTTCTCGCTGAGAACGGGAAACTGACCCATCTGCAGTTCTCCATCAACGAGAACATCATCTATCTCTCCTACCTCATCGTCGACTCCTCTTTGACGCTTGATGAAGGTACTGTCGCCTTTAACCGCTTGAAGGAACTGGCTGATCATTATGACAGTGTACTGATAAAAGAGTTTGGTGCCGTAGAGCTTAAACATGATGATGATCTGTGACAGCCTACTGATCTCTTTTGTGATGATCTGCTGATTCGTATCTGATATAATATTGCCTTATTATGCTCGATCTCCTGTAGAGGACTCTATGGATGGTAATTGCATCATAGATCGTTTTTAGCTATAATAACCTATACTAATATTAATTCACAGCAAGGATCGTGATCATGGCAACTAAATTCTCAATCCCACTTAGACAAGATGTCGATCAGGCACTAGAACGTATTCGCTCCAATATCATCGAGACAGGAGGTGAGTTCTCCGGAGATGTGAAGAGTGGAGTCTTTTCAGGTACGACAGCTTTGGGTCTTATCGCCGGTAACTACCTGGTCGAAGATGATGAGATACTCATAGTCATCACAAAAAAGCCTTTTATGCTCTCTAAGATAGCCATAAAATCGACAATGCAGGAGTACCTAAGCTAGGTCCACACTCCTGTGTTGCAATATCTTCTGCGTTATCTCACCTTTTTTAGGAAAATCTGCCCCCATACTGATGATAAATGACGACGCCTCTTCAAGGTTCAACGAGGTACTGATGATAAGGTCATCACGTATCAGCACCGTATAACCACTTGTCGGATTGGGTGAAGTCGGTATGAACAGGACACTTACACCATCATGCCGGTTCAGGACATACGCCGGTACCCAGATATCTGATTTCGGATACTCTACCAGGACCACCTCTTTCTTCCCACTTTTATCACTGTCTGAAAATAGATTGGCCACTTTCTTTGCGACTGAGTAGAGGGTACGGATGGCCGGTATCTTGTTGAAGATACGGTCTAGTACAGAGACGATAAACGACTTTCCGTAACGCTCTATGGAGAACCCAATTACGGCAAAGAGTAAAAGGACAATGATCATCAATACGATCGTCACCCAAAACGAGTCTGTAAAGTTGTGTAGCTTGAGATAGGCACTGATACCCAGACTTTTCAGAAAATTGACGACGATCAACACAAGGACGAGCGGAAACAGCGAGATCCCGCCTACAAAGATGTAACGTAGTAACTTCTTCCATGATCGCGCAGTCAAAACAAGATATCTCTTCATCACGTTCTTACCTTTTTCACCGATGTATGAATGCGATTATACTTTAAAAGTATAACAGTCTGCCACAGTAAGTCGTGCTATAAGCAAGCTTAGATTACAATACCGAAAATCTAAAGTGAGTGAGAAACCTGATGTCAGCAAACCCTTTTATAGCTTTTGAGATCGACCTGGAGAGTTTTATCTCGACCCTGACCTCCACCCTTGAACACAACCGAAACAGCATCGAGACACTGCTGAAGATCGAAGATAAGAGCTACCAGACATTTATAAAGCCTTTTGAGATGATCGATGAACGACTCGATCAGCTCTTTACCCCGCTCTCACATATCAATGCAGTGAAAAACTCCGAGCTCTCTCAGAAAGTCTATAGCGATGCTATCCCGCTTATGAGTGCCTACGGTACGGAGATCGGGCAGAACCTGGCGATCTATGAAGCCTTTAAGAGCATAAAGTCTCATGAGTATGAGAGTCTCGATGAGCAGCAACGTCGTGTCGTCGACCTGAACATCCTGCACTTTGAGCTCAGTGGTGCCCATCTTGATGAGAAGAGTAAAGAGCGCCTCAAAGAGATCAATCTTCGTAAGAGCACCCTCTCCAACGACTTTTCGCAAAACGTCCTGGATGCGACCAATGCGTATGAGTACATCATAGAAGATGAAAAGGATGTAAAAGGGGTCCCGGCCAGTGATCTCGAGTCAGCACGTTTTGATGATGAAGGCACGCTAAAGTACCGCTTCACCCTGCAGATGCCCTCCTATCTCGCCTATATGACCTATGGGCCAAAGAGTGAGATCCGTGAAGCGCTCTACAGAGCCTATACGACACGTGCACCACAAAACGCGGCGATCATCGATGAGCTTCTTGGACTTCGTCAAGAGATGGCAAAGCTGCTTGGTTTTGCAAACTACTCGGAGTACTCCATCGCTGCGAAGATGGCAGCTAAGACAGATGATGTACTCTCTTTTCTAAACGAGCTGGCAGAGGCATCCAAGTCTCAGGCTCAAAAAGAGCTTGAGACGCTTCGCGCTATGACAGAGCAAGAGCTTCAGAGTTTTGATACTGCTTACTACAGCGAGATCCTCAAAAAGGAGCAGTATGAGATCGATGAGGAGGAGTACCGTCCCTATTTTGAGCAGAACTCTGTAGTACAGGGCTTTTTTGAGTTTCTCCACTCCCTCTTTGGTATCAGTTTTCGTCAAGTCGATGTCACACTCTGGGATGAGAAAGCGACCGCCTACGACCTCTATGTCGATGAGACTCTCCGTGCGAGACTCTACATGGACCTTGAGGCAAGAAAAGACAAACGCGGCGGTGCCTGGATGCACAACTGGCAGAGTCACTGCCGTGATGAAGAAGGTGAGGAGCAGCTGGCTTCTGCCTTTATCGTCTGTAATTTTTCCCCATCGAGTGAGAGTGCCCCTTCCCTTCTGAGACATGATGATGTGGTGACACTTTTTCATGAGATGGGACATGCCCTGCACCATATGCTCAGTACTGTAGACGAGAATGGTGTCAGTGGTGTAAACGGTGTCGAGTGGGACGCCGTGGAGTTTCCATCCCAATTCCTTGAGAACTTTGCTTATGAGCCACAGGTATTACGCCTTTTTGCCAAACATCATGAGAGCGATGAGATACTCTCAGAGGTCATGATAGAACGTCTTGTACGTGCCAAGAACTTTTTATCGGCAATGGGGATGTTAAGACAACTTGAGTTCTCACTCTTTGACTTTAGAGTACATATGGATGATCATCAAGGTGATGCCGTCCAGACACTGCTTGATGATATCAGAACCGACACTGCCCTGCTCACACCTCCTGCCTATAACAAATTTCAAAATGGCTTCTCGCATATATTTTCCGGAGGTTACGCAGCCGGTTACTATAGCTATAAGTGGGCGGAAGTGTTAAGTGCTGATGCCTTCTTCGCGATCGTCGATCAGGGGATCTTTGATACTCAACTCGGTAAAGACTATCTCAATATCATCCTTGCTCGTGGTGGAAGTGCCAGTATGAGAGAGCTCTTTCATGAGTTGATGGGTCGAGACCCAAAAAGTGAGAACCTGCTTAGGCTTAACGGCATAGCATGATCCGACTCCTGATCGGTCTTACTGTTATGATGACACTGCTACTAGGAGATGAGAAAGTGAGAATAGCGACCTACAATGTTGAGAACCTCTTTGATCTACATCACAGTGGCAACGAGTATGTGGAGTACATCCCCAACACCTCCTGGCAGTGGGACCGATCAAATCAAAAAAAGAAACTTCATAACATCGCTCAGGTCATCACCGATATGGCTCCTGATATCATCGCACTGCAGGAGGTAGAGTCCCTTCGTGCCCTTAAAGATCTTAAAGATGAGATAAAGCGTCAGGGTCTCTACTACCGCTACTACGCCTTTGCCGGAGGGAAGAACACAACCGTCAAGGTCGCACTACTATCAAAATACCCCATACAGTACAGCCGGGAGATCCCTATCTCTTCAAACCGAAGATACCGCGCGATCCTTGAAGTAAAAGTAAAGATCGACAGTAGACCTCTCTATATATTTGTCAATCATTGGAAAGCTAAATCCGGTCCGGAAAGCCGACGCATCGCTTCAGCAAAAGCACTCCATAAGCGTATAAATAAGTTAGGAGATGATAAGTCGATCTTGATCATGGGGGATCTGAACTCACATTATGAGGAGTACATACTCTTCAAAAAAAAGCGTAAGCACAATGACACAA
>JAUWRZ010000245.1 GCA_030610325.1 Sulfurimonadaceae bacterium
AGCGACTGTCGCTACTAGTTTTTTCATCTGCTATCCTTTTTGAATTTCATCACACCAACTGACGCCCGGTGTGGACCTGGGCTTAAGAGACAATTCAGCACTCCATGAAGTGCTGAATTGTCTCTTTTACCATGACTTAGAAGGTAAAACGTGCTCTTAGACCAAACTGGATCATACTTGACTCTGTTGTATAAAGCGCCGGGTCTTTAAAGTACTGAAGACTTGGGGTGATCGCCAGACTTTGTGCCAACTGGACCCTATAAAAGAGTTCCGAGGTGATCTCATCACGCAGACTGTCGTCACTCGGATCGGCCCAGTTGATACCGAAGCCTAAGAGATCGTTCGTATCTCCCATATAGTAGCCGACACCGGTACTGACGTTTTTCTGCATCAGGGCTGCACCGCCATCTGAGAAGCCGCCGCGCAGGAATGGCATCCAGCTATCATCTACAAACCATGCTGCAGAGAAGTTCGCACCCCATCCCTCAGGTGAACCGTTGAACTTCTCATGTGCATCGACATGCCAGATCGTGGCGTGGATGTTGTCAAAATAGATGCGCTCTTGTCCTGTTGTCCAACCAAGTTCCAGTGATGTGAAGTATTTGTTGTCGTCAAAAAAAGTATCCAGTCCCACTTCCTGTGCATCGGCATTGGCATCATTGATCCCGGCAATGATATAGAAGTCCTCACCGATCATCGATGAGGCGGCGATGCCTAGACCCTGATTTGGCAGAAACATAGACTGCTCAGATGAAAAGGCAAGGTTTGAGAAGGCTGTCATGGGATTGATCAGACCATAGACCCCTAAGTGGTCGGTAGGGTCAAGCACCCCTGCTTGAAAGTTACTTTTCCCCTCGTTGAAGTACTGTTTCCAAAACAAGTTAGTAACACCCCAACCGGCATCTCTGTACTCTCCGAAGAGTGCTCCGGTTATTCCGTAGTATCCTGTGCTGAAACCATAGTTTTGTGCATCATGGGAGCTGCCAAAGGCGTGACGGTTCTCGACTTTAAAGATCAGTGAACCGGAGTTTGCTGAGTCTGCATTAAACGCTTTATAGGTCCCATAAAGTCTGAAAACACCACTAAAGGCCTCTTTGTCACTTAAGCTGGGATCTGCATTTTGATAGAGTGTCTGGTAGTCACCACCGAATTGAAAGTCATGCTCTTTTTTTATGGATGTTTTCCACGCATTGTACGGTGTAAAAAGAGTGTCGATAGCCTCGATGCGAAAAAATGAACCGTTGGGCTTACTACTTTCGGCAATAGTCCCTTCGACACTGCCTGGAGAAGTAAAAGCAGGTGTCTTGAGAGATGACGTCTCTTCCGCGACGAGGAGCGTTATCGATGCCAAAGATAAAAGTAGTGCTTTCTTGATCGATATCATATTGACTTCTTAGATTGTTTTATAGCAAAAATATAACAAAACAATCTATCAATACTCTATCAAAGTATTAGAATCAGTTATTTATTAATAGAAACGTGGTCGATCTTTGGAGAGGATCGACTATCTGGAAGTCGACGCAGTAGAAGAGAGTCTACTTAGTGATCTGATAGCCAAACCCATAGACTGAACTGATAAGCCCCGGTGCCTTTTTTCTAAGGCGTTTGATGATGTTTTGTATCTTGGTATGACTATGTTCATCAGATCCATCCCACAAAGAGAGAGCGATCCTCTCATAACTGACAGGGTCATGCAGCTCTTCTACCAGTAAAGAGAGGACGGTATGCTCCTGATTAGTCAAGGTCAGGTCATTGTCATCGTAGACAAGTCTGTGCGCCGCTTTATCGAAACGATAGTCCAAAGGAAGGGTGATGCTGGTCTCGCATTGAGATGCTGCATCCAAAAACGTCTGTTTGAACAGATCGCCTTTGATCGGCTTGATGAGATATGCCGAAAGTCCCAAAGGGATAGCCTTCATCAACTTCTCCTGATCCGAGTAGGCACTCAGTACGATCACCTTGGTCGTCTTGTCCTTTTCTCTGATGATCTTGATGAGTTCCAGACCATCTATCAGCGGCATATTGATGTCTGTCAATAAAATATGCGGTCTGTGAGTCTCATACAGTTCCCGCGCCTCTTCACCGTTGCTGGCCTCAAACACTTTTTTGAAATATCGTTTTAAGACCACTGTGTAAGCGTCACGTATCTTCTCATTGTCTTCGGCATAAAGGATCTTCAGGTCAAACATTGGCTACCTTTATAGTGGCTTGTACACCGTCATCGACGTTAGTAAGTCCCAAGGTGCCATGAAAACTCTCTTCGATGATCTTTTGGGACATGTAAAGTCCTATCCCATGCTGTTTGATCGTCCCTTTTGTGCTGAAATAGGGTTCAAACAGTCTTGGAAGATCATTACGCTTTATCAACGGTCCGTTGTTGATGATCCTGACAACTGCCATGGGACCCTCTTTTGTGATATCGATAGAGATACGCCGTTTATCTTCCCTCTCTTGGAGTGCTTCTACAGCATTGTTTAGTATGGCTAGCAATACTTGAAAGTATTCGTTACTTACACCATATATGCTCAACGGTGTGTTCACACAGACCGTACAGGTGACCTTATGTCTATCAAACCGTGTCTCGCTTGCATGGATCGCATGTTGGAGTATCGCTTGTAGCTCAAATGTCTCTTTGGTCTTGGCTTTATTATAAAAGTCCTGAAAATCATCGATAGTCTCAGACATCATCTGTGTCTTCTCTTCAATGATCTGCATCCGTTTTTTGATATTTGCTTTGTCCTCATCTTCAATATGCATCTCAAGTGCCAAGAGGTCCGCATTTATCTCCGAGAGCGGTTGACGCCACTGGTGGGCGATGTTCTCGATCATCGAACCCATCGCAACAAGACGGGACTGCCGTCTAAGCAGCTGTTCCTGCTGACGATAACGGTCACCCAAGATCAGTGATAAAGCGATCGTCTCGATGACCATCGTCACCTGCATATAAGGCATGATCCACTCATAAGGCGGTATCACACCGGTCAGTGAGAGTGTCAGGATCATCATCGAGGAGATAAACAGCATCCATGCCAGTAGTACAAAAGAGGCTGTCCGGCTGCCTCTCAAAGCCATGATGGCTGTCACTACGACAATAGAGAGGTTCATCACCATAAAGTTGATAAAAAAGAGTAGACTGGGGTACTGATAGTAGCCATCTATATCTAAAGACAGCAGTATCCAGATACTTGCCCATGAGACGACAAACAGAACACTTATGACATTGAAAAAAGTGTAGACCCTCGGCATCACTTTTTTGAGTTCAAGCACCCCGGTAATAAACCAGATGATAAACACAGTGAACAAGATAGAGATAGAGATCTCAAAATAGCGGTAGAAGTCCACACTCATAAAGTCAAATACGTACTGTCCATACCCCATGCGAAACGAGAGCCAGGTACCAAAAGTACCAAGGTAGAGGACGTAAGCGATGTAAGGTCTGTAGCGTGTCATCAGGTAGATGATAAGATTATAAAAGAACATCACGATGATGACACCGAAGAAGACCCCTTCGAGAACGTTTTCTGCATAGTCATCGAGTAGATGAGCTGTCTGCTCTTTGAGGATCATGTTTGCCGGGATAGTAGAAAAAAGATGTCTTAGTCGAACGTAGATCTCTTTCTCCTCTCCGGGTCCAAGTGTGATCGGAAACAAATAGGAGTGATAGGTGAGCGCACGGTCTTGCAGAGGCCTATGAGCCCCTGTCAGGTAACGTTGGAGCACAACATCTTCTTGAAGGACATAGACATCGAGAAAGTTTATCGTGGCGACATGGTACTCCAAATAGTAAGCTTTGGAGAGTGTACTATCGTTCACGATCTCAAACTTCAGCCAATACGCCGCTTCGGAAACGGGCAATGCAAGTTCAGCGACATCAACATCTTGCCACATCATATCTTTGACATCTTCGATAAGCATATCTTGAGTAAGGTCATCATATCGAGCAGCATAAGGAATGAGATCATACTCTTTCTCACTGCCGACATACAGTGTCTCAGCTAAAGCAGTCGATGCTAAAGAGAGGAGAAAAAAAGCTAATAGTAAAATGGTTCGCATGGCAGAAATAGTAACACAGTTATTTTAAAAAGCTTCCTTTTGTAAAAAAATGGAGGCTACTTTTATGACAGGCTCTTTCAAGTGTCATCTTTTTTCTAAGTCTGAGAGGTCTCCTACTATCGATCACGTTTTTTACTATCTCTATAGCGAG
>JAUWRZ010000488.1 GCA_030610325.1 Sulfurimonadaceae bacterium
AGATGACATCAGATGATGATATGCAATATATCTGTGTGCCTTACTCCATATCAAATGATCTTGACCTCGTGATATCCATCGTCACAAGATCTGATGAAGAGGCTAAAAGAGTACGCACGCTACTACCCTATATCGAAGACTATATCGATGCAGCAAAGCCGGAGATCATCAGTAAGAAGCTTATGCAGATACTTGAACGTTCAGCGCGTACGGATGCATTGACAGGTCTGTACAACAGGACCTATCTTGAAGAGAGTGTGGAGATGATCACAGAGCAAGTCAAACGGACACAGATGACCTACGGGGTATTGATGGCAGACATCGATCACTTCAAGATGGTCAATGATACCTATGGTCATGATGTCGGGGACATAGCTATCAAGACGATAGCAGATACATTGCAGAAAAATGTAAGGGCTTCCGATACGGTCATCCGTTTTGGTGGTGAAGAGTTTATTGTGCTTTTATATAACTGTGACACCGACTATGTCGCAAAAGTAGCAGAGAAGATCAGGGCATCATTCGCACAGACTAAGATAAAGGCTGAGACTGTGACCTTACAAAAGACCATAAGTATTGGTGCAGCGATCTTTCCTATGCATGATGATGATCTCTGGAAATGCCTTAAATATGCAGACGTCGCACTCTATCATGCAAAAAGTACAGGAAGAGACCGCGTGACACTTTTTGAACCATACATGTTAGATCTCGAAGAGAGCGAGAATAGTAACGAAACCTGATGGCACTTATCTGAAGTAACCTAACTCAGATGATCGAATTAGAAATATCACTTTGAAGTGTCCCAGTATCTCTTGAGTACAGTTACGTTCAAAGGTAAAGAGAGAGAGGTATGGCTTGATAGCTATCAAGCCATCCTGATATCGAACACTACCGTGTCAAGAAGGTCACGTAAAAGATCTAAATGATCTCCAAAAACTCTTTTTTCAAGGCATCTTTGTCGATCTGCTTCTCATGCAGGGACTTGAGCGGCATGTTCTTTCTGTAGACGATCTGCTCGGGAAGCATGTAGTTTGGCATATGCTTCTTTAGCTCAAAGAGGATCTCATTACGGGCAAGCTCTGTAGCCGCACCATAGACCAGTACTATCTCCTCCTCGATCTCAGCATTGGGAACAGAGAAGACAGCACATGCTTTGATGGCTGGTATGTTGTTGGCGACCACACTCTCTATCTCATGGGGGCTGACGCGGTAACCCTGAGTCTTGATCATATCGTCTTTTCGCGATACGAAATAGATGTAATCCTCTTCATCTTTATAGACATAGTCCCCGCTTGCGACGACGAGTTCATCGGTGAGTTGTCCCTCCGGCTTCAGTACTTTGTCCAAGACCTTGATGCTTTTAAAGCGCTGTGCTGTCTCTTCGGGGCTGTTCCAGTAGCCCTTATAGATAGAAGCACCCCGGTGTATCAGCTCACCGATCTCGCGAGGCTTACAGGCTTCACCCTCTTCGTTGATGATGTAAAGCTCCACATCCGGGATCGCTTTTCCGATGGAGTTGGGACGGATATGGATCTGCTGTGGATCAAGATAGGCGGAACGAAAAGCCTCTGTGAGACCATGCATGGAGAAAAACTGCGCATCTGTAAAATGTGTCGTGATATTTTTGACCATCAGCGGTGTGATGTTACCGCCTGAAGAGGTGATGACTCTGATGTTTTTGAGGTGTTCCGGGCTGGGAATACGGTGCGGGTCCTCATCGAACATCTGCGAGATATGGATCGGCATCAATGGAAGCACCGTCACCTTATCGTTGATGAGATGGGTAAAGAAATCCGATGGCAGTACGAACTTATGGATAGCCAGTGTCGCTTTTTTATAGAGCGTGACAAAGATCTGGTTCAAGCCATAGTCCAGATTGAACGAGAGCAGACCGGAGAGGACATCATCGCTTTGTACGTCGAGATATTTTGAGACGATCCTTGCGCCATCGATCAGGGCGCGGTGGGTGATGACGATGCCTTTAGGATTACCTGTTGAGCCAAAACTGTAGGTGATAGCCGCATTGTCATGACCTTTAAGCTCACAGGTGATAT
>JAUWRZ010000063.1 GCA_030610325.1 Sulfurimonadaceae bacterium
GACCTGAAGGACTCCCTCTTCGATAAGTGAGATCTTGACACATAAGAAGGTCCTGTTCTCTGCCAGTGTACTGGTCATCTTGTCGAGTAACTCATTCAGGGAGTCTGCAGTGATGAGTATCTGATTGATATCGGCGATTGTCCGAAGGATCGTGTTGAGATGCTGCTGATTATCGTTTGCTTTTTCAAGTTCTCTGGTCCTCTCTATGACAGCGCCTTCAAGATGCTCCTTATAGACGACATCACGGAGGGTGAGTTGACGTATCACGGTATGGATCACGCTCAGTAGTATGAGGATGGTAGCCCAGGCAAAAGCGGCGTTCTTCCAAAACATGGTGATTGTCTCATCTGCCATGACGGCATAGGGCATCTTGATGCTGGTCACACCACGGATATCACCCAGAGCATAATCATAAGCAGTCTCATAACGGCGTGAGATGTAAGGGATGACATCTTCCCTCTTACCATGACACTGCATACAGTAGGGTTGTATCTTCAGTGGTGCAGTGTAGAAGAAATAGTCCTTGCCATCTTGTCGAATACTCTCCATATTCTCTTTACTTGAAGGGTTCTTATCAAAGTAGCGGATAGCCTCCTCCTCAAAGCTATCGGCTCTGTTGACAGGGTTTCGGGGGCGGTCGGTCACATTTCGGATGGTGGTGCCATCTCTGTTGCGTTTTGAGAATTCGGTACTTATCTGTGCTGAGGCATGTGCGGGTAGGAATCCGACAGTAGAGTCGTTTAGGTCAAGCCCACTGTCAAGGAACTGGTGATGATAGATATAACGCATGGAGACGAAGTAGTTCTGCATGAGTTTTGCCCGGTCATAGGCACGGTTTTCGATGATGTCTTTTGTCTGGGAGTGGAGATAAAAAGTGATAAGCAGGGAGGCAGCGATGATGATGGTGGCTATAAGCCAGAAGAGTTGCCTGGTAAGGTCTAAAAAGCGCATCACACTTTTCCTCAAGATCAAATATTTATCAATAGGTAAAGTATAACATCATATTTTGGCTTTCTGGTCTCAAGGCGTGATCCCTGTCTATTAGCATAGCGATCTGTATCAGATAGTAAAGAGTCTCACCACTGCCTGATCTTCTGATGACAGCTGACACACTCCTGCAGGATATGTGAGTAGGTGGTCGCGATCTGGCTGTAATCATTGGCACCACCGAGCTGAGAGTTTAGTCTGTCACTATAGTTTTGGATCCGTTTACCGGCAGACTTGGCATACTTACGCGCAAAGTCCGGCCTATCCGGCATATTTCGCATCAATGCCTCTCCATGCTTTTCAAGGAACCTATACTCACTGTTCCTGAGTAGTTGGGCACCCTTATGCATCTCATCCTCTTTATTGTAAAGGATACCATGCTGTATCAACTCAAGTGACGAAGCAAAAGAGCTCATCACCTTTTTTAGCTCTTCTCTCTCTTTATCAGCTTCGGCAGAAGCAGCCAGTAGTGTTCCTATGAGGATCAAAGCCATCATTCGTAGTAGTGTCTTCATCTGTCTCTCCTTAGTCTAATCTCCAAAATCGCAATCTGTCATCTTCATCAGCCGTGATCAGCTCATCTGAAGTGAAAAAATCCATCTTGAGGATGGTCTGTCTGTGCCCTTTGAGAAGGTAACGCTCTTTGAGGTCACTGGTCGTGACGACTGAGATCTCATCCTCTTCGTTTTTGACAAAGGCCGCCATGGTCGCATCGGGATTGAGGGCGACGGTATAGATAAAGAAGTCACCTTTGGTCATCGTGAAGCTTGAGGGTGTCTTATAGAGGACGACACGTTTGTCTTTTCCTCCACTTAATAGCATGCCGTTATTGTAGTCTATGGAGAAGATCTCGCGTTTATTGGCTTTACGAAAGGTCTCGACCACTGTACCTCTCCTGACATCGATCTTAGAGATAAGAGGAGACTCATCTGCCGTATAGAGGTAGTGCCTCTGCTTATCAAGGACGATGTCTGACAGACTTGCCTGATTGAGCTGTTTTGAGTAGATGACCTTTTTTGCTTTGAGGTCATAGAGCATCAGTCTATTGCTCATCATGCCAATGACAGCGGTCTCTTCATCGACAAATTTCACCTCCTGTAAGGTGAGCTTTTGCGACTTTTCCAGTAGCTTTGTCAGTTTTTTATCTTCATAAAGGTAGAGCTCCCTCCAGCCGCTGAACACCCTCGCCACAAAAAGAAGCTTGCCTTTAAAGTAGTCGACACTAAAGATCAGAGAACGCATATCATCACCCCAGATATCTTTGATGATCGGTAACACTATTTGATCGACCAATGTGTCACTTTTAATATCATAGATATCGATGATCCCCTCTTCTGTACCGATTATGAGGGTGTCACCGACTTTCACAAAGTCTGAGACGGCTCCACTGGCCTGGATATAGCGGTAAGGAGCGATCTCTTTTGCAAGAGCGACACTTAGGAGAAGCAGTAAGATGATGAGTAGCTTTTTCATGCTCTGCCTCGCATCTGTTCAGCTATTGATACTATGGAGAAGCTCAGTGCCTGAGAGTCACAGGCTTCTACACAGCGTCCGCATTTCACGCACTCTATCTGGGTGACTGGACGACTCTCTTTACCGACCATATCCAGGACCTGCTCTTCCGGACAGGCTTTAAGACAGGCCTGGGCGTTGATGCATCTATCTTTGTCATGAACGACTTTGATGATGCTGTATTTCCCGACTATGGCATTGAAGCCGCCAAGCGGGCAGAGATGACCGCACCATCCGTGACGCTGTGAGAAGAGGTCAAAGAGAAAGATGGCTACCAGAAAGACCCACCCGAAACCAAAGCCGAAGATGATGCCCCTGTGGGTGATGGCGATGGGACTGATCATCTCAAACGCTGCGACACTGAAAAGATAGGAGAGTAGTAGGCTCAGGGCGATGATCCAGTAACGTATATGGCGGCTTAGTACCGGACCACTGGACCTCTCATCAAGATGCAGCTTCTCTCTGAGCCATGCTGCGCCATCGGTGATCATATTGACCGGACAGACCCAGGAGCAGAAGAAACGGCCGCCGATGATAGCGTAGAAGAAGAGCACTACCGCCACTCCCATGAGCATATCTGTGGCAATCACTGCACCGGCAAAGAAGCTTTGCAGGGTCGCATAGGGGTCAGAGAGAGGGATAAGGCCGAAGTAACGGGCACTGCTGAAGTTGCCGACGACTATCTGCCATCCGTAGGCATTGGCACCGAAGTAGGCAGTCATAAGAAGTACCTGCACGACTCTGCGTGCCAGTAAGAAGCGCTGCTTATAGAGGAACCTAGTCATCGTAAAGTCCCTTCAAGATACCATCGACATCATTGACATTATCGAGGGCACTTTTTTGATTACGCTTCGTCCTGTCAAGGATGACATCGCCTGAACGTTGATTGATACGTTTCTCATCGTCCTCCTCCCAACCGACGATGTAGTGGGAACCGACATCCCCGCTGGAGACAGAGAGTGGCAGTACATGGATGGAGGCTATCTCGGTCGGGCAGGCGCGTTCACACATGCCGCATCCGGTGCAGAAATCGGGGTCGACTACTGGTTTTAAAAATGCGTGCATATCGGTACGCGGGTTGCGCTCATTGGTCAAGACGATGGCTGTGTCCGCCAGTGGACAGGCCCGGATACACATCGTACACTGTAGGCCCAGGTAGGCAAGGCAGGTCTCAGTATTGATAGTAGCCAGTCCCATCCTTGCGTTGTCTATGGAGAGTTCATCATCGACACGTAAGAGATCGAGGTCGAGTGACTTGCTTGGGCAGATGGATGCACAGGGGATGTCGGGACACATCTGGCAGGCTTGGACTCTGGGGGTAAAGTAGGGTGTTCCGATGGAGATCTGGTCAGAGATAGTAGCGAGTTCGAGTGCATCGTACGGACAAGCTTCCACACACATACCGCAGCGTATGCAGGTGGAGACAAAATCTTTCTCATTCAACGCACCGGGTGGCCGTAGGACCAGCTTGTTAGCCTGTGCCTGGCTGAGGTAAGCACTCCACGCTATGGCACCAAAGGCTCCATAGCCAAGAGCATTGACCATCTTTAGTAAGAAATGTCTTCTTTCAGGTTCATCTGTCTCATTCATCTTTCTGAGTCCCATCACATGATCGGTCTATGTAGTAGAATAATATTTATTAATACTACTCCTTGCTGTTTGATGAGGAGGTTAGCATGACTTGTTAGTAAGAAATACTTATATCTTTGGAAGAAAAAAGTAAATATTCTTAGTTGATGCGATTACTGGATCATTAAATATTTAACAATAGATAATTCCTATCAGTAAGAGTCTTTACGACATGGTATTATAAAAAGTTATCTTGCATATGGTTATTAAAGAGCGTATGGATATTCTCAGGAGTCAGTCATGGGAAAAGACATTTGAACAGAGTCACTGCTGTAAAGAAGCAGTACTATCAGGTCTATCCTGAAAAAAGAGTCTCATCACCGTTTTTGATCTCATATAAAGTCTGACTTTTAGTCGGTGTGTTAGCTGTAGTGTTGTCTGATATCGCAGGGTTTTTAAGTGCGCCGCTAAACTCTCTGTTTACAGGCTCATTGATAGATGTTCCCAGATCTTCATCTGTTTGAGTCGAGTCACTATTGGACGTAAGAAAGGCCGTTGTCAGTAATCCTGATGCAAGGATGACAGTTAGGTTTAAACGATTCATCGATAAGTCCTGTTTTGATAGAGTAGTAAGCAGAAGTAGTTCCACTTTGCTTAAGTCGTGTTGTGATCTCGATGAGTCCACAGTCTTGGGATGATGTCTGGTAGTGTGATTTTACACTAACTTTGTTGTTAGAATATAACATTGATATTACGGAGGTGTTACGATCGATCCAAGTATCTGTATCATCTGCCTCTTATGAGAGGTCTGGAGGAGATCCAAGAGTAGAGGTAGGTAGCCAGTGAGCTACCGTAAAAAGATCAGCTTAGTTGAGATAAGAGCAGCAGTAATCTGTGATACTTTTGACACGGACTACAAAGCTGGAGTTGGCACCGACTTCAAAAGTGTCTCCGCCATTGATCTCCTGCCACTCGCTGCTTCCTGGAAGTGAGACATCAAGTCTACCCTCTAAGATCTCCATTATCTCTGCGGCGTCAGTACCGAACTCATACTCTCCGGGCATCATGATACCGAGTGTCTTATAGGTCCCATCTTCAAACTTGACCGTCCTGCTAGTCACATTTCCATCAAAGTAGAGATTTGCTTTTTTTACTACTGTCACGTTATCAAACTGTTTCATCAAACTGCCTTTTGTATGTGAATGATCGGATTATAGCGTAGTGTGCCATAGGTAAGTCGAACCATAAAAGTACTTGAGGCTCTTATCCCATTATTATATCTCATCATTAAGATCGTAATAAAACAGTCGTTACCTTTTTTTTGATACTATTCGTTTTAATATTCATAGAGATAGGAGAGTATATGAGAGTAGGTATATTTGCCTCACTGGTCCTTGTAGGACTTTTAAGCACAGGTTGTGTCACAAAAAGTACGTATGAGTTGGCTTTAGATGACCTTGATCAGACACGAAGCTCGTTAAGCAGTGCGGAAGCGACAATCGGTGAGCAGCAGGGGATGATCGAGAGCAATGAAGCAGAGATCAGACGGACGAAAGAGGAGCTTGAAGAGCTTAAGAGACAAAAATCTCTACTTGAAGATGGGTATGCGGAGGCGCAATATCGTCTGGATGACTCAGCAGATCGACTGAGTGAGTCAGAGAGTCGTCTGAATGAGTCAAAGTCCCAACTCGAGAAGATGCGTCTGATCGAAGAAGAGACAAAAAAACGTAATGAGATCTATGCCCGTTTCGTAAGTGAACTTCAGAAGATGATCGATGGTGGACAGTTGACGGTAAGCATAGAGCAGGGTCGTATTGTCATCAATCTTCCCAACAATGTCCTTTTTGCGAGTGGCCATACAAGTGTCAACGCAGCCGGTCAGGAAGCGCTCAAGCAGATCGGAGGTGTACTAAAAGAGTTCTCTGACCGTCGTTTCCAGATCGAAGGGCATACAGATAATGTGCCTATCAAGAGTCCACGTTTTCCAAGTAACTGGGAACTCTCTACTGCGCGTGCACTCAGTGTCGTCCATCTGATGGTCGCTGAAGGGGTCAGACCTGAGAATGTCTCAGCAGCAGGTTTTGGAGAGTTCCAGCCGCGCGCCGATAATGAGACAAAGGAGGGTCAGGCACTTAACCGACGGATCGAGATCATCATGCTGCCAGACCTGGACATACTATCTAACGAACTGCCGAAAGTCACACAGTAAAGAGTCCATGGTCTCCGCATCTCTGCGGAGGCTTTCTACGTTCTTCTTGTATCAAGCCAATTTTTTTGTAAGTGTTGATGGGCAGACATATGATGTCACCGGAGTATCTGTCTCGACGATGGCATCAAAGCCGCCATCGATATTGACGAGATTGTCATACCCTTTTGCTTTGAGGATAGAGATGGCACTCATCGACCGATAACCTCCAGCACAATGGACGTAATAGGTCTGCTTCTTATCTAAGTCATGATGGCCATCAAAGATATGTTCGATCGGAAAAAGTGAAGAGCCTACGACATGTTGCGCAGAATACTCTGAGGGCTTGCGACAGTCGATGGTCTTGATGCTCTTCTTGCTATTGATAGTGGCATAGGTCTTCGCCGTGATATGCTCTTGCATATTGACTACCTCCCCGTTCCCGATCCATGTCTCAAAACCTCCTTCAAGATAGCCTATAGCCTGATCGAAACCGACACGTGAGAGTCTTGTCAGTGCTTCGACCTCTCTGCCTTTAGGCGTGATAAGGAGGATCTTCTGCTCCAGGTCCTCTATCAGTGTCCCGACCCACATGGCAAAGCTGCCATCGAGCCCGATAAAGCGCGATCCAGGGATATGTCCGTTACCAAACTCTGTCTCATGACGGCAATCAAGTACCAATACATCTTTTTGACTCATCAAGGTCTTGAAGGTCTCTATGTCCAGAGGATGGTCAGAACGTGCGATCACACTCTGATGACTTTCATACCCGATGCGGTTCATCTGTGCATTGACTGGGAAGTAGCGGGGTGGAGGCGTCATGCCGTGAAGCAACTCTTCGATGAACTCATCTTTGCCCATATCTGCACGGAGTGCATAGTTGGTCAGTTTCTGATTTCCAAGGGTATCTACCGTCTCTGTGCTCATGTTCTTACCACATGATGAACCGGCTCCATGTCCGGGGTAGACCAGAAGGTCATCAGGTAGAGGCATTATCAGGTCTCGCAGAGAATCATAAAGGTGTCCGGCAAGGTCCTCTTTGCTCAGATTGGACTTGACTGCAAGGTCAGGTCTTCCTACATCACCGATAAAGAGGGTGTCACCGGTGAAGATAGCGTGCTCTTTATCTTTCTCATCATAGATCAGGAAAGTGGCACTCTCCATGGTGTGTCCCGGTGTGTGCAGGACTTTGATCGTGATCTTTCCGATGTGAAAGAGCTCTTCATGTTGGGCGATATGGACGGGATACTCCGGATCTGCTGTAGGGCCGAAGACGATCTCTGCGCCGCTTTCACGTGCGAGATCGATATGTCCGGAGACAAAGTCAGCATGGAAATGGGTCTCAAAGATGTACTTTATCTTCGCAGCGTCTTCTGCGGCACGTTCAATATAAGGTGCTGTCTCTCGTAGAGGATCGATGATGGCTGCCTCGCCATTTGATTCGATGTAGTAGGCAGCTTCGGCGATACATTCTGTATATATCTGTTCGATCTTCATAGTAAAACCTTTTGCATATTTTTGCATTTTTTATAATAGTCATGATCTTATATTTTTTGAGTCTGTAAATATAGCAGGTGCTTCTTATTTATATAGAGAAGAAAAAAATTGTCCTGTCGATCTAAGTGGAGTAGGCAAAAATAGAAAAAGATGATCAAAAAAGAGCTTTTTTCATACTATTGCTGATAAAAAGGTCCGTCTCTTAGAGAAAGGTAAAGAGTTTAAGACTAAGCGCTTGGCTGTTAGTCACAAGAGTCCCTCTTCTTGAAAACTGAAGTACCCTTCACTGGTGATGATAAGATGGTCGAGCAGTTCGATACCGATGAGCTTGCCAACCTCTTTTAGACGCTTGGTGACTACCTTGTCTTCACTGCTTGGGAAGCACTGGCCACTGGGATGGTTGTGAGCGATGATGATGCCTGCGGCTCTATCACTGAGGGCATCGGCAAAGACCTCTCTGGGATGGACAAGACTCTGGTTCAATGTCCCGATGGAGATGACTCTGGTAGTGATGAGGTGTGAAGCACCATCAAGGGTGAGAGCCAGAAAATACTCCTGTCTTTTTCTACCGTACTCGACGAGCTCCTCATAGACACTATCTGCGGAGATGATCTGACGATTGCGTTTGATGAGATAGCGTCGACTAAGCTCTATAGCGGAGAGGATCTGCGCTGCTTTGGCAGGACCAAGACCATGTATGTCAGAGAGCGTTTCCAACGTGAGTGTATCAAAGCTGCCCTCAAACAGTGCGATGATCTCGCGTGAGAGCTTGAGGACATCTTTGCCCTGTACACCGCTTCCAAGCAGCACAGCCATAAGCTCAAAGTCTTTGAGTGCTTTTGCCCCTTTTTTAAGAAGCTTCTCTCTGGGCCTGTCTGCTTTATATAGTTCATAGACTCTCTTCATCTGTTTAGTATAGGCTATCTTTTTTTGGTCTGAAGTAACTA
>JAUWRZ010000319.1 GCA_030610325.1 Sulfurimonadaceae bacterium
AGTCAAGACTACATGTTTACCGGTGTCGACAAGGTGACTACCATAGACAGTAATACCGTAGAACTTGACTTTGACACCTTGGGCGTACACTCTGTAACGACTACACTCAGGTAAAAAAGAAAGAGTACTCCAAGACTATTGACTTAAGTCATTAGTCTTGGACCTTCCCCTTATGAAATACGGATATTTCGTAATGCCTTTTGAGACTCTCTGTAGTCTGTCAGATGCTTTTCGACCTCTTTATAGAATGCTTTTGAGTGATCCATATGGCGTAGATGCGAAAGCTCATGTACGATGACATAATCGATGAGTCTTGTTGGGAGCTGCATCAACTGCGTATTGAAGGTTATGATCCTCTTGCTTGAACAGCTTCCCCATCGGCTCTTCATCTTGCGAAACCTGATCCCGGAAGCCTCGAGTCCTGTCAATATCTCAAAATAGTGCATGCGTTCACTAAGATGATCGGCTGCGCGGACTTTATAGAAGACATCATAACAACGCCCAAGGCTCTCTTCACTTTGCGTCCGTAGACGCTTGATCGCACTACTGAGATCATCAAAGAGTATATTGTCCATCACCTGATGAAGTCCACCGAAATAGCGGACTTCTCGGCCCAACTGGTAGCTGTAATCATCTTTACGCTTCTGCTCATCAAGTTTTCGATGGATCCAGGTCGACCTCTCCTCAAGTATACGCATCGCTTCTGAGTGAGAGATCCGGGGCGTCTTGAGGATGACCTGCGCCTCTTTGTCTATGACGACATAGCTGTTCTTCATACGAGGGTTGATGCGATGCTCGATGCTCAACTCACCAAGGTGTAATCTTCTCATCTTCTGTCCCTAGATACTAAAAGGCAGTAAGAGTGTGAAACAGACACCATCATCTCGGTTTTTGACGGTTATCATACCGTTCATGTGTTTCTCTATGATCAGTTTACTCATATAGAGACCGATACCAGTACCATTCTTGTCATCCTTCGTCGAGAAGTAAGGCTCAAAGACCTTGCCGATGATAGACTTATCGATCCCGCCGGCATTGTCGCAAAGATCTACTGTGATGCCCTTCTCACTCGATGAGATGGAGATGCTTATCTCTTTTTGACGATGATCTTTACCCATAAACGCATCTTTGGCATTGTTCAACAAGACTAAGAAGACCTGCAGGAGTTCAGTGGAGAACGACTCTATGACACACGTATCAGCAAATTCTTTTTTGATGCTGATGCTGTTATTACTCAGGGAATTACCCATCATCTTAAGACTCTCTTCGAGGATATAAGCCACATCAAAACTGCTCTTGGGTCTCGAGGGCCTAAAGAACTCCCTGAAGTCATCGATGGTCCTGGAGAGATACTGCGTCTGTTTAACAGTATCAAGCGCACTTGCTTTCACATCATCAGCATTAAGCGAGTCGAGTTCAAGATCGATGAGCAGATTGTTCGCCATCATCGAGATCACACTAAGTGGTTGTCTCCATTGATGGGCGATCATCGAGATCATCTCACCCATCGCGGCATGACGTGACTGCATGAAAAGAAGCTCCTCTTGCTTCTTGGCTCTCTTTTGAGAATCTTTTCTCTTGGTAATGTCCATGATGACGGCCAAAAGACTCTCGCCTTCTACCGTATTGACCAACTGCAAGCGTACCTCTATGGGATAGGTGCTGCCATCTTTTCGACGGTGCATCGCCTCAAAGAGAAGATGCTTCTTCTCTTTGCTAAAAAGAGGTCTGGCGACGCGGTTCATAGCATCTACAGTGAACTCCGAAGAGAGGTCTTCAGGTGCCATGACAAGTAGTTCATCATGATCATAGCCAAGCTGCTGGGCAGCAGCACGGTTGACATACCTGAAGCGCATGGACTCTCTGTCTAGCAGGTAGAACTCATTGGTACTCTGGTCGATGATCTCAGCGAGCATCTGTTGTCTGGTCTCTGCTTCGATGCGTTCAGTGATGTCACGGACGATAGCAAGTGAATAGAGTCTATCATCGAGAACGACCAGTGAGATACTCACCTCGACATCGATCAGACTTCCATCGGCTCTTAGGTGTTTGGTGACTATCAGATGGCTCTTGTTGACTCTGACTTTCTCATTATGTCGTCTCCAGGTCTCCATATCTGCCATCTCTTCAGAGATCGCCGAGACATGCATCCCTATCAACTCTTCACGAGTATAGCCCATCATCTCAGTTGCCCGTTTATTGATATCGATGACATGACCGCTATCTACACCTACAAGGTAGATGGCATCATTGCTGTACTGCATGACACTGTTGAAGAGCGTTTCACGATCCTCTTCACGCTTTCGCTGGCTGATGTCCTGATGTGTCCCTACCAGCCTGACCGGCGATCCATTCTCATCATGTTCGACAACAGCACCTGAGCCCTGTATCCATACCCAGTGACCATCACGGTGCTGCATACGAAACTCTACCGTATAAGAGGTATTGGCTTTGATCGCTTGTGCGATGCTCTGTTCTACTTGCACCTTGTCATCGGGATGGATCTGGTCTGACCAATCTGTCACATCGTTTTTGAGATCGCGTTTAGTGTATCCAAGTATATTAAGCCAGTTCTCATCGACATGATGTACACCGCTTTGATACTCCCAATCCCATACACCAAGATTGGCAGCATCGATGACCTGTCTTAACTTCTGTTCGCTAAGCATAAGTGCCTCTTTTGCCTGACGCTCACTGGTGATGTCTTCAAGTATGCAGTGCGTCAGCATCCGCTTATCATCTTTGTCTCGGACGATCCGTCCTTCGACACTCACGACTACCTTACTTCCATCTTTTCTGAGCATAGTGAAATCAGCATCATGGACAAAACCGTTTTGCAAGAAGCCCCCAAAACGCTCCTGTAAAAGTGAGTGCTCTTCGAGGACGATGAACTCGGCGATGCTGTGACCGATGACCTCCTCTTTGGTATAACCGAGGGTATCCAGCCAGGTCCTGTTTATCTGTACGATATTCCCATTTTCGTCCAAAGACTGATAACTAAGCGGTGCATCCTCGTAAAGGATCTCAAAACGTGCTTTGTTCTTCTTAAGCTCTTTTTGTAGAAGTACCTTCTCGGTGATATCTGTGACGAAACAGATAAAATACATCGGATGATCTTGATGATATGAGAGTGAGGTGGTGACATTGACCCAGATCTGACCACCATCTCGGGTATGGCACCGTTTCTCGATCGTGAAAGAGCCTCTCTTTTGCGGATCTGCGAGCAGCTGCTCCATCTGTTCACGGTTATCCCTGCCATCACTCTCAAAGGTGAGATCGAACATCCCTCTGCCTGTCAGTTCACCTTTCGCATGACCCAGTATGCGGCATGACTTCTCATTAGAGCGTATGATCTTATAGTCAAGACCGATGTGGCAGAT
>JAUWRZ010000402.1 GCA_030610325.1 Sulfurimonadaceae bacterium
AGCGCGCTCGAAAGCATTAAGATGAGTACAAAAAGTATTCGACCTGGCATAGGCAGCCCACTTATAAAGGATTTGATAATTGATTATACCTTGTCCATCACAAATTTAAAAGCGAAAGCAGTGATATGGCGGATTTGAAAATAGTTATGTCGCCTGGGCTAAGGAGAGTCGCTAACCCAGTTCTCTGTTGGCAAGGTTCTCCAGAAGCACGGTGGCATAGGCACCTTTAGGCAAGAAGAACGAGAGTTCGAAAAAGCCCTCTTTCTCTTTAAATGTAGAGCGGATCTCCTTTGGATAGACCCAGGCTTCCCGGCGACCGCCTGAAGCTACGACCATCATATCATCATGTCTGGCTTCTATCGTACCCGCCACGGCTTTTGCCCGCCACGCTTTTCGGCCTGCCAAAAGACCTGTCGGGATAAGTTTATGCTCTTTGTAGCCTTTACGGATCGCCTGAAGATCAGTGACATTGATCCATCTCTGTGTTGTCCTATCGAGCATGATATCACCCGGAAGTACCCGGAACAGCCCAGGCTGATCACGAAGCTGCTGTAGTTGTCGCGGTGTAAAGTCGTGATCTGTTGTCTCATCATCAGCTATCTTCCGGCTTAAGAGCACACGTTCAGAAAGCCAGTCATTAAAAAGATAACTCTGATAGGCATGACCCAAAAGCTTCTGCATCTTTCTATCACGCATCAACCTCTCCCCATGTGCTATCTCTTTAGTCATCTCGAGATTTCCGCTCTCTCTGCCAAAACGCTGATACCCGAAATAGTTAGGCATCCCATAACGCATGATCTCATCGAGCAAGCTTTTCATCGCAAGCGCACTCTCTGGCCTCACGTCCTTAAGTCTGATAAAAAAACGATTTCCCTTAAGATCACCCAGTCCTATCTTCTCATGATGGCGAAATGACTCTACTATCTTTATCTGAGGATGATAAAAATGTTTTAATGGCTTTGAGAACTTCAATGGTACAGAGATGTACTGTGTAGAGGTCGATGCTTTATCTTTAAGCCCGGCATACCCGATATTGTAACAGTGCAACGCCTCTTCCATGATCTTAAGCATCTCCATCGTAGAGAGGTTCTCTTTAGCGATCTTGATGATAAGGTAGCTTCCCCGTTCACCACTGCGTTGCAATGGGACTTCATCTACGATGAAGTCCTCTGTGCTCTGACGAAAGAAAAAAGGGATCGGTCGATGTCTGTTATGATGTATACGTCTCAAATCTACTCCATTGGATCATTATCTATAAGAAGGAGAGATTATACACTCTTTCGCTCCTTTCTTCCAGTACTCAGGTATTACGTTATAATCGCACCAAAAAGGCCTGGGGATGATACAACTGAAAAATGATGATGCAGCTAAGCTGATCTTACGGCTCACCGTTGGTATCTTGATGCTTTCGCACGGTATTGGAAAGATCATGCACGGCATCGATGGCGTGCAGGCTATGACAGTAGCTGTAGGTCTGCCCCAATGGTTTGCTTATGGCGTCTACATAGGTGAGGTCATCGCACCGATCTTACTTATTGTCGGTTACTACGGCCGTATGGCAGCCTTAGTCATCACTTTTACTATGGCCAATGCTATCTATATGGCAAATGGCGGTGATCTCTTCGCACTAAATACGTTTGGTGCACCTGTTATCGAACTTCCACTCTTCTACATGATGGCAGCACTGGCTATCTTTCTCCTGGGATCAGGTAAGTACAGTATCAGACGATCATAAGGTCTTAATGGGAGTTGCTATTTTGAGAGAAGTGAGATAGAAGAAGCAAATAAGTATTTGATGACAAAGGTTTGGGACGGGCAACCCAGAGCAGGTCTGTCCTATGCCATCTCAAAGCATAGGATGCAAAGCCTGTCTTCTATTGATCCGAGCCTAGGACTCATCCAGATAGATGACTGTATCACGACTCTCTTTTGCTTTATAAAGTGCCTTGTCAAGTCGCAATAGAAGTGCATCAAACGGGCCATTTTCCGGCATGCTGCTCACACCAATACTACAAGTGATCGCTCCGACATCACCAAATCTCTTTTGACTTATCGTCTCTTTTATACTTTGACCCAATGCTAAAGCATCCTCAGTGGAGGTCCTTGGCAATAAAAGAATAAACTCATCGCCGCTCCACCTGGCGACCGTATCATCCTTACTTATCTCATCGCGTATCAGTAGTGCCAACTCCTGCAGTACTACATCACCGGCGATATGTCCATGATCGCTATTGATCTGCTTGAGATCATCTATATCGATGATCATTGATGAGAGCGAACGCCGTTTACAGTTCCGTGACTGCAACATCTCCTCATCCATAAGGGCATAGAAGCCGTATCTGGTAGTCACTTTAGTCAGTGGATCGATAAGGAGACTCTCCTCAAGCTTTTTTCGCTGTTCAAAGATAGTCAGATTATCCAAGATCACTTTCTGTTCGTAACTCATACTTACAGCCATCATGATCACAAGTGAGAGTAATAAAAAGATAAGCATGGTCTGATCAAGATAAAACATGCCTAGGAGTCTGTCGGATTATCATCTGAAAAATTGTACACAAGCTATTTTTTCAGTGTAACTGCTTTCAAAAAGTTAGAAAACCATTTCTACGGCTTCTGGCAGTTGAGATATAGCTTAAAATCGGTAGCTTTTGCCTCAAATCCACATAATCCGACAGACTCCTAGGAAGATGAACACGTTTCAGAGGTAGCGGTTTTTTAAGATACACGTATACCGATAAATATAGCTGATGTTTGCTATACAAATCTGAA
>JAUWRZ010000232.1 GCA_030610325.1 Sulfurimonadaceae bacterium
AAGCATGACGATATCATACCTACCGATATCACGGTCACCGAGTACAAAGACCTGAGACGTTTTACCGGTGGTGGCGGCTATAGCAGTGATGAGGGGATCACGCTGCTTGCGGGCATCAAACATCGCAACTTCTTCGGCGATCTCAAGACCATCAGCCTTGAGGCACGTTACACACAGGTCAAACAGACCATCAGGGGAAACTTTGATATGCCGCTCTCTAACAGAAATACCTTTGGTGCCGAAGCTTCTCTTGAAAACGAACGTTTTAACGGTTTTCAGGAACGCCGTCTTATCGAGACGCTCTATCTGAAACAGAACCGGATCCCTAACAGTTTCCAAGAGAGCCTTATCTTCGATCATACTCTCACTTATGACAGTGATGACCTCGAGACTTTTCCTGAGGGTGCACTCTTTATCATCTCCCCTAAACTGCAGTGGGTCCATGATGTCAGAGATAAGATACTTGATCCCTCTCGCGGCTACTTCATACGTACTGAGCTACAAGGCTCTCTCGAGTCTGAGATATCAGATGCATCTTACTATAAGTTCTTCATCTCCGGCGGTTACATACAGCCTCTGGAATCTGCTATAGCTGCACTTCGTGTGAACTACGGCTCCTTACGTATCTTTCAAGGAGAGGTACCGGCCTCATACCGTTTTTATGCCGGTGGGATGAACAGTAACCGTGCTTATAGCTACCGTCGGCTTGGGCCGACTAACATCAATGGAGACCCTACCGGATCAGACTCTATCATGGAGACGACACTCGAGTACCGTTTTCCTATCTCCGGAGACTTTAGAGGTGTCATCTTTAACGATAACAGCTTTATCGGAAACTCCTATGTCCCCGACTATCAAAAAGGCTACTACTCGGCAGGATTGGGTATTCGTTATGTGACACCCATCGGACCTTTGGCATTTGACATCGGTTTTGATATCGCCCATCCAACAGAAGAGTTCGCACTGCACTTTCATGTAGGAGAGCTCTTTTGATACACCACTCCTACCACTTTTTAAGGAACACACTGCTGCTTCTTTTAAGTCTGCTTATCCTCTCTATCTTTGTCGTCTCACACCCAAGGACCCTGCCCTATCTTGCTGATAGGTTTTTAAAGGTGGATGGGTTGAGTTATGGGCGCATGGAGGGTTCACTGCTCACAGGTATCACACTTTATGATGTGAACTATCTTGAAGCAGTGTTCATCAAGAGAGCACACGTTGGCTATAAGGTCCCGGCACTGCTCTTCTCACCACCGACAATAGATATTGTCTCAGCTGATCATGTGGACATCATACTCGATAGACTCCCTGCCAGCAGCGATGAGGAGAGTGAGCTCTCCATACCGCCATTTTCCATAGACACCCTCTCGCTAAAGCAGCTTACGCTTATCATGGATGAGAACATCATCATTGACCTTGATGCCAAAAAGGTCACTGTCGATCAGGCACTGGATATCGAGGCACTTACACTGCTGCTTGGCACTGACTACGCCAAAGTCACTCTTGAGGGCCGCATCGATCACAATAGACTCTCTTCTCAGAGCACCATGACACCTACAAGCAACGTAGTAGAGCTTATTGACCCGATCGTTCAGGGAGTTCCCCCTACCCTTGATATCGATCTTATCGCTACAGTCGATGATGTCAACATATCGACACGATTCGAGAAGCTCATCCTGAGTGCTGATGAGAACCTGAGTGTACAGCAGATGCACGTAAAACTGGACTACCACATAACTGATGAGTACCTCACTTTTGAGACCGAACACACACTGACCTATGCTGATCATGAGAGCAGACTAAAAGAAGATGGAGTAGTCACCCTTACCGGTGCCTATGCGTCTAACATCGATGGGGAGATCATCCTGACATCTGTCCCGCTGCCATTTGAGACCTTCCATGCCGAAGCCGCAGGTGACAAGGAGTCACTCGTACTTAGAGTCGATGCCGGACCATTGGTACTCTCGGCGCAGAGTGAGGATCTCGCACAGTTTCGACTTCATATCGTAAGCGAAGCGCTAAAGCTCGCTTTCTACCCGGATCTTCCCGACCTCTTTGAAGGCAATACTATCGCCCTTGAAGCCAATGCGACGCTGCAGACTGCTCCCTTCTCACTTAAAGGAAAACTTCTGACGGAGGGGGTCAACGTCGATGTCACCGGAAGGTTTGATGTTGATGACCACAGTATGCTCTACAAAGCCTCCGTCCATCCAAAAGAGAAGGCACCCCTATTTGAGGAGTACCCTGTAGAGCTCTTCTCACCTATGAATATCGTCTTTTACTCCGAACTTAGCAATGAGACGCTCAATGTAGATGCCAATGCCCTGAATATGACGCTTTTCAAGAATGAGAACAATATTCAAGGCTGGGGTAATCTCGCTACGACGACCTTTAAGACAAAAGGGAGCATCGAAGACAATGGTGATCTGGACCTGATCTTCAGCTCCTCGACACCATCACTCTATGCCCTTGCCAGTACATTTAAAGACCCCCAGTTGGGTAAGTATGAGTTTTATGATGCTCAGCTAGATATCAACACCACCTTGAGTCTAAGCGATACACTGCAGATAAAGAGTCAGGTGCGTCTCCCATGGTATGTAGCACAGTTGGACTCTCAGACCTACCATAGCGGAGAAGATCTCTTTTTTGAGACGACCTTCAAAGATGAACGGCTACGGATCGACCGTTATCATCTCGATATCATGGGACACGATCTCTATGCCGACAGGCCCTCTTATCTCTCTATCGATGAGAACGGGACCATCGATCTGGAGTCGTTTTGGATCTATGACACACTGCTTTTGACCGGTACGTTCGAGCCCTCCTCACAACAGGGTAGCTTTAAGCTGGCGGGGGAGCGTTTTCATTATGAGGGGCCAGAGGGTAATATAACGGCTAAAGTAGATATCACAGCAGAGATCGACGGGGAGAGAAGTCAGGACATCGAAGGAGCGATAGTCATCCTTGACGGACTCATAACTGCGTCACCAAACAATGACTATGCTATCACCGATGACGATATCATCATCATCCAGGATGTCAAGCCACCTTCCACGACACAACGCTCCATCAATATAGCGATCAGTAGTGAAGCACCACTCACCTATCTGCATGACAATATTATGGTCAAGTTGACACCGGACTTCACCCTCTATCAGGACCCTTTAGGGCCACTACAACTACTTGGAATGGTACATATCGATGCAGGAGAGATCACTGCCGGAGACAAGTTCTTCGATCTGCAAGAGAGTGATATCTATCTTCAAGGTGAAAGCCCTATCAATCCCTATCTGAACCTGCACCTTCAATACACTACCCTTGACCGCATAGATATTGAGATCTTTGTAGCAAATACTCTGGACTCTCCGGTCATCGTCTTCACCTCTTCCCCGCCTATGAGCCAGGATGATATCCTCTCCTACCTTCTTTTCGGCGGGCCGGCCACCTCCACTTTTGAGAGTTCCGGTGATCCTACGACGACAGCTTCTGTCGGTGCGATGCTGCTTGGGACTGGCCTCAAGACCATCTTCAGCGACACCACCGGTATCAAGGTAGACACGCTTAACATTTTGACCGATAAAGAGGGGAAACTCGGTTATGAGGTGGGTGCCCGTCTAAACAGAGACATCCGACTGGTCTATAAGAACGATACGATCTCCAGTATCATCTTGCAGTACAGCATAAACAGGTCGATCCGTATAGATGTAGATGTACGCGAGACCGGACAGGGCATCAATCTGCTTTATATCAAGGACTTTTAGGTCTCCACCCATCGACTGCACTCTGCATCGTCTTCAATGTCGTACAGTCGACCTTATGTCGTACTTTTTCCTCTTCGTCGGTAAGTACCTCAGCTGTCTCTATCTGCATCTCGAGTACTTTCAGATCTGCTTCAGAGATATCACTACCGGTATGCGAGCGCTTCTCGACTCTCTCTTGTAACAGTCTCTTATCACATCGCAGATCTACTATTTGGCATAGCACATCTGCCTCGGATGCAAGATCAAAGAACATCTGTCGCTGCCACCTCTTTAAGAATGTCGCATCCAGGATGACCGGATAATCGCTCTCTATTACACTCTTAGCCAGTTTGGCCAGACGCTCATAAGTCAACGTGGTCGCATCGGATGAGTATCTCCCCTTCTCTATACCTTTGGCACCACTCTTATCAAACATGCGCATCCGCTCCACATCTGAACGGATCCTTATCGCCCCATACTGTTCGACCATCATCAACGCGAAGGTACTCTTGCCTGACCCGGAGAGACCATGTGTGATGGCCAGAAGACTCTCTCTTTTCTCTGTATAGCTCTGTGCCAGCTTTACATAACGGGTCACTTCTGTGATCAGTCTATCTCGCTCTTGTGCTTCTTGCATCTGTTCAAGACTCAATGCAGCCACTTTTGCCCGGACCATCGCCCG
>JAUWRZ010000110.1 GCA_030610325.1 Sulfurimonadaceae bacterium
GACAGGGGGATCTAGATGCAACGTGACTCCTACATCTTCAAAAACAGACGAAACAGCTGTTATATGATCAGAGATATCTACATCACACTACTACTGTGGGTCCTTTGGCTTCTCCTGCTCTATCCACTGGCGAGTATCATGATCTGGAGATTTTTTGATGTAAATATCACTTACGGCCTCTCCAGTGAGAGGGCTGAAGCAGCCTTCAATACACTTTCGGACTTTATTGTCTTAAATGGCAGTATCGTGCTGACATTGATCATTGCCTATGCAGTGTGGTCGATCTACAATGATCATCGATACAGTGGTAGTAAAAATAGAAGAAACAAGAGACCTATTGATCCTTTACCCCTGTTTGTAGCAAAGACGTCACAAGAGAGGTCAGAACTACTCCTGCTCAATCAGAACCTGCGTTATCTACAGGTCGATCATGTAGACAAGCACTCCATATCAGATGTGAAAAGTCATGCTACGCTCGATCAGGCGATCATTGATCAAGGCATAAAAGCGAAATCCATTATTTTCAATGATGATTGGGAACAGGTTCGGAAAAGTTCAGATTTTGGGTATGAATATAGTCGGAAAGTGGGCAAGACCTGTCTGTTAAAGCCCAAGCATGTAGATGATGAACATAGTGACATCCCTACGGCTCTGTTTAATATAAACAGCAGTGAAGAGAGCTAAGCTACCAGTATCAGAGCGTTTTGACCTTAAAAAGACTACTACCGCTTCCAGAGAAGAACCAGCCGTCTTGAAGATGCTCTTCTAGTCGAGGGTAGAGTGTGAGGGCTGGCTTAAAGAGGTCATTGGCACGCTCCCTATCATACTGCTCAAGTACGCTACGTGAGTCCATCTTCGCCAGTCTCTCCGCCTCATCCGTAGATAGCTCTTTATAAAAATCCTGACGAAAGCTTGTATAGACAGCCGGTGTACTGATCTCGATGGCCGGTGTATGGATCTTCAGTGGCAGCGGTGTCTCATCATAAGCTTCGACGATCTCACCGATCCCGGAGACATTGGCGGAGGGGTAACCATGGATAAAGAAGGGGACATCAGCACCGACAGCACTGCCTATCTTTGAGAGCTCATCAGTCGTGAGACCAAGACCGAGATGTTCATCACACATCCTCAGGTAGGTCGCCGCGTCACTACTCCCGCCGCCCAGACCGGCAAAGGCGGGGATCTTTTTTTCGACCTGTACGGCATGGCTTCGCATCAGTTCTCTCAATGCGTCAGAGTCAGTCGCCTCCAGAAGGGCAAGGTAGGCTTTATAGATCGTGTTCTGTTCGACGCCGCAGGCGAAGTCACCATGGATGGCGAAGTCAGGCTCCTCTTTTGGGACGAAGGTCAAAGTATCATAGAGCTCTTCTACGAGCATGAAACGTGAAAGGAGTGTGTGGTAGCCATCACGTTTTCCCGTGATCTTTAAAAATATGTTTACTTTGGCGGGAGCACGGTATGATCGCATACGCTGCTACCGTTTGAAGGTGCTGTGAAACTCATCCAGCAATGTGTCGTCAATAGCGAGCGCAGCATCTTTATTGGCATCTTCGACAGCCTTTAGAAGCTCTGAACGCAAGATAGTGATATCAGTCGGTGCATCTATGCCGAGCTTTACCACACCTTTCTCGATCGAGATGACCTTGATGGTGATGTTGTCACCGATGACAATGGACTCCTCTTCTTTACGTGCCAGGATCAGCATATCTCTACCTTGTTAAGAACATATTTTACTTGGTCTTCAATGATCTCGATGATAGAGATCGTCGTCTCGTTGTCTATCCAGTAATGGCCATCAGCCCTTACCTCAAAGTCATCCACACGTAACTTCTTCCCATAGAAGATGTTCTCCGGATCACCGAGATAACGGTTACGGGGGATGTTGAGTGATTCTTTGATGTCCAGTGCATTTTCGTTATTATAGCGAAACTGTCCCTCGCTCAGGCGTTCAAGTGCACTTAGTGCACCATATCGGATATCCAGACGATCACAGATGAGTCTGCCCAGAGAACGGATGTAGGTACCCTCTGAGACCGTTGCTTCAAAGGTGACAAAAGGGTGGTAGTAGTGGAGCATCTTGATGGAGTAAATAGTCGAATGGATGGTGTTTAGCTTTACCTCTTTACCTTCACGGGCAAGGTCATAGGCCCGGCGCCCATCGATCCTTTTGGCACTGAAGATAGGTGGATGGTAGCTAAGCTCTCCCTGTAGTGAGGCGACGACATCGCGAACGCTCTGCTCATCGATCTCGGGGATGTCATCGATCTGTTTGACTGCTTCGATATCGAGCGTATCAGAATTCGCCCCAAGCCATAGTGTGGCGCGGTAGCTCTTTGGTGTCTTGTTTAAGAAACGAAAGAGTCGGGTGTAGTTGCCCAGTGCTACGATAAGTACCCCTTTTGCAAAGGGGTCGAGGGTACCGGAATAACCCGCTTTTTTTATACCGTATTTACGTTTTATTCGGCTCAGAAAACGGTTGGAACTCATGCCGGTCGGTTTGTTGGCGACAAATAATCTATTCAATTCTACTCTCTATAAAATAAAGGTCTTGCTCTTTAGTCATGGCTATCTGCTTATCAGGTAGTATCTATCTACAGCTTTTCGACGAAAGAGGCGAGGATCTCCCGCTTGTTCCCACCAAAGTTGATGGAGAGCTTGAACTCACGGCCGGCTTTACTGACTCCGACGACGCGTCCCGCACCAAAGATCTTATGGCGGACAAGGTCCCCCTTTTTAAAGGCGGTGTTCTTTTCGACTATCAAAGAGCCTTTTGCCAGTCCGGCCTCATTGAAGAAGCGGCTCTTTTGCAGATCGGTACGTCGACCTTTATAGAAACGGCTATCCACATGTGAGAGAGATAGGCTTTCGCGTGCACGGGTGAAGGAGACATAACCAAGACGACGCTCCTCCTCTATGTCACTGCCATCACCGATCAGTGGCAGGAAGCCCTCCTCAAGACCGATGATGAAGAGGTGGTCGAACTCCAGTCCTTTGGAAGCGTGGATACTCATGATATAGATACTCTCACCCTCTACCTGGTCTTGTTCACTCTGCAGTGTCAGCTCATTAAGGAACTCATCAAGTGAGGCTTCCGGGTTCTGTTTGATGAAATCACGAAAGAGACCATAGAACTCATCCATGTTTTGAACACGCTCTGACTCATCTGGCATGTTTTTGTAGATGTTCTTGAGTATAAAGGTCTCTTCAAGTGCATCGATAAACTCATAAGTGGCTTTATCGGCGATCTCTCGAAGTGAGACAATATCTCTTATAAAGCCTTTGAGTGTCTGTGCGTTCTTCTTGCGTACAAGAGCTTCGAGTTGGGTAACGGTCTGTTTACCGATATAGTCAAAGAGTGACATCTCTTCACGCATAGCGGCAAGTTCGAGTTTATCTACGGTCGCTTTGCCCAGACCGCGTTTTGGTTTGTTGATGATACGTTTGATGGAGAAGTCATCATGATGGTTGGTGATGACACGAAGATAACTGATCAGGTCTTTGATCTCCGCGCGGTCATAAAAACGCAGACCGCCGACAAGTCGGTAAGCGATACCTGAGCGGTTGAGTCCCTCTTCAAGTGAACGCGACAGGGCGTTGATGCGATAGAGTACGGCGATGGCGTTGGGAGGGATCCCCTTGTCGATGAGTGCTCTGATGTTCTTGGCGATCTTTCTGGACTCTTCGACCTCGTCCGAGGAGCTTAGTATGGTGACACTCTCTCCCTCACCGCGAGTTGCCAGCAGTTTTTTCCCCAGACGACTTCGGTTATGTTCTATCAGGGCATTAGCTGCTTTAAGGATGGGGATCTTGGAACGGTAGTTGTGCTCAAGTTTGACGACATGTACGTTCTCAAAGTCCTGATCAAACTCAAGGATATTGCGCACATGGGCTCCACGCCAGCCGTAGATACTTTGATCATCATCACCGACTACACAGAGATTGTCATGGGTCAGGCAGAGTTTTTGCAGCAGTTTGAGTTGAAGCTCATTGGTATCCTGGTACTCATCGATCATGATGTAACGGTATTTGTCACTCGTCTCTATTGCCAGTTCCTGGTTCTCATCGAGAAGTCGATAGGTGAGGGCGAGCAAGTCATCAAAATCGACAAGGTTGTTCTCCAGTATATAGGCCTGATACTCTTCGTAGACCTTGGCGATCTCTTTATAGTTCTTCAGTTCTGCCTGAGCATAGGCTTCACGGGGAGTTATCAGTGAGTTCTTATAACGGGAGATCTCGCTGGCTATCAGGGGAGTAGGGATCGCTGCGTTTAGTCTTTTAAGGATGCGTTTCTTATCGTCAGTGTCGATGACGACAAAATTGTTCTTACGCCCGAGCAGATGGATATGAAACTTTAAAAAGAGCAGTCCGAACTTGTGAAAGGTACACAGCAACGGGGGATAGCTCGTCGGCGCGATCATGCTCAGTGCGCGTTCACGCATCTCTTTAGAAGCTTTATTGGTAAAGGTGAGTGTCAGGGTATTGGCTGGCGGTATACCGACGACGTCGATGAGATAGGCCAGACGCGAAGTGACGGTCTTCGTCTTTCCACTGCCGGCACCGGCAAGGATGAGGAGAGGGCCGTCGATCTTCTTGACGGCATCTGCTTGTGCATCATTAAGTGAGTCAAATATTTTTTCCATAGGCTCGCTGCATCATTTGAGCACCTTCAAGAACCATCTGGATGATATGTTAGAAGGTGGTCAGTTATTAATAGTTTAGATTATATCTAAAATGTCGTAAATTATAACAAGACTATTGCAATAAATATAATAATGAGTTATAATTTTATTATTCATTCAACTTATAGGAATTATTATGCTAAAAGATTTTGCCAAATTGCAGACCTTTCTGACCGTAGTCAAGGAAAAAAGCTTTTCAAAAGCGTCTGCTAAACTTGGTATCTCACAACCGGCAGTGACACAGCAGATCAAATTCATCGAGGGTTATCTCGATACAAAGATCGTAGAGCGGAAAAAGAACGGTATCAAGTTGACAAAAGAGGGCGAGGATCTTTACCGGATAGCAGTGAGATTGGAAAAGGCGATCTCATCGAGTGAGAAAGATCTGTTGAAGATCATCAACAAAGAGTTTACCTTTATCCTTGGTGCATCATATTCCATCGGCAACTATGTCCTTCCTGTCTATCTAAGTAAGATCAAGGAGAAGATCAATAATGAGGTCTATATCCATGCAGGGATGTCAGTAGATGTCATCGACGAGCTTGAAGACAAGAAGATAGACCTTGCACTGATCGAGTCACCGGTGATGCGTGACAATGTCATCTACCGCGAATGGGCAGATGATGAACTCGTCGTCTGTTCCAATCAGCCGATCCCTAAGCAGCTCAAGCGTGAGGACCTCTTTGCTTTTGACTGGATCTGCCGTGATGAGTACTCCCACACCCGTAAACTTGCTTCTGAGGCTTTTGATGAGTTTGGTGTAGAGTGCAGTACTTTTAATGTCATCGGTGTCGTGGCTACTCCGACTGCGATCAAAGAGACGTTGATGCATTCACCTAGAGAGTCTGAACGTCCTGTCGTCTCTATCATCTCCCGACATGTCATCGCAGAAGAGCTGGCATCAGGCAGACTCTATGAAGCTCGACTAAGAAATGTGAAGATCCAGAGAAAGCTCTATATCGCCTATACGAAAGACCGTAAACATGACGCTTTTATCGAAAATGTCGTCAACTATCTTCTGACCATCAAGGTCTAATCTACCTTACTTGCCAGATGACCTCTTCGGGTCATCGCACCTCGCTTACTTCTCTTTTTTGATGAACTTATCATTTTCCGGGTTAGATAGGAAAGCAGACATCGAGTTCTTGACACCTTCGTCACTATTTGGTTGATGGTTTATCTCCTGTCTACTCTCCGGTGTGGCGAGATTGACAAAGATCGGTGTCTCATCGATGATTATCTGCATGATGCTAAGCAGGGGGACTGAGACAAAACTGCCGATGTTCTCATTACCGAAGCCTGCCTCAAAGATAAGCTTGTCATCATCTATCCGTGCACTTTCAAAGGTATAACCCGCCAGAAAGAAAAGAGTCATGGGGCGGAACTCATCGGTTATGTTCTTTGGAAGTTCCGGATCAAAGGTGAGTTGGTCTATCTTACATAAGATACCGAAGTTCTGCTCCTGTTCAAAGAGGTATATCAGCAGCTCCTGGATGTGGCTGCGCATGATCTGTCCGAAGGACTCGTTCTTGACTATGTTGAAAAGCATCGCTCTCTCATTTAGGGGTACTCGCATGCTCTGATAGAGCAGGAAGTACCATGGTTATTTTGGTGAGATTATACCATTTTCGACTTGAACAAATCCGAGCATGGCATTCATGATAGCAGTGGCCTGGTAACGAGGCAGGCTCTCCAGGCTGATATCGGCTTCGATCAGCTTGCCTTCATCGAGTAATCTTGCCCGTGTCGTTCCCGGAAGTAAGGGTGTCGCAGGAGTGAGCCACTGATCACCATCATAGACAGCTATATTGGCGATGGTCGTATCGGTGAGCAGTCCATCTTTGATGATCACGACATCATCGCAACTAGCACGTCTGGCTAAAAGTCTATCAAGTCTCTTCCTGTCAGCATATTTATGTGAGTACTCGATCCCATCATCGATGACAGCCTGTAGTGAGTGGAAAGTCCGGGGAGAGTAGGGCAGGTATTCAGTCGTAAGGCCGTACTCGTCATAGATGATCCGACAGCGATAGAGGCCGCTTGAGGGAGGTGTGAGCAGCTCGGAAAGTCTGTAGTCGACATCACTGCCGATCGAGAGTAGCGCTCTGTTTAGACGTTTTTGATGATACTCCAGATGAAAGAGTCGACCATGCTCAGCTCTGATCGTCTCAAGAAATCGCATCTCACTCACTAAAGAGTGCTGTACTTAAATAGCGCTCACCGGTATCACACAAGATGGTGACGATCGTCTTTCCGGCATTTTCCGGACGAGAAGCGATCTGTGTCGCGGCGTAGACATTGGCCCC
>JAUWRZ010000335.1 GCA_030610325.1 Sulfurimonadaceae bacterium
TAGGAGAGGTTCTTCTCTACCGGAGCACCCTGTGCCACATAAGGGGGGTTTGATACCAGCAGGTCTATCTTCTCATCTATTAAAGTGAGCAGATCACTTCTTCGTAACTCGATGCGCTCTTGCAGACCAGCTGCTTCGATGTTCTTACTCGCAATAGCAAGGGCTTCATCACTTATATCTACCGCAATGATCTCCGCATTAGGAAAGTGTTGTGCGAGTATGATAGAGATCACACCACTTCCCACCCCGACTTCGACGATCCGTACTTTGGCTTCTGGCTCGACGAGCGCAAGGACCCTGTCTATGAGAAGCTCAGTCTCAGGTCGCGGGATCAATGCCCCGCGTTCGATATGAAAAGTCTGTGAATAGAAACTGACGCTGTTAGTGATGTATTCAAGTGGTTCATCAGCTTTTCGTCGCTGAACCCATCTCTCAAGACGATGAGTCTCGGTAAGAAGCTCATCTGGATGCGTGATAAGCCATACCTGATCACGCTGAAGATAGGCCATCAGCAGCAGTTCTGCCTCACGTCGGGGACGTTCCGCCGCATCATGCAGCTCAGCCGTGATAAGTGTGAGCCACTGTCCTACTGATCGATCGTCGGGCATGAGCCTTCCAGTCCACTTTTTGTATTGGCGTTCTCCTCATAACCCAGTGCACGTAAGCGCTCAAGGACCGGTGGATGGGTATAGTAGAAGAAGATATAGATCGGGTGTGAGAGCGGGTAGCTCTTGTTCTCCGTCACAAGCTTCTTCAGTGCCTCTGCCAAAAAGAGCTTACCGCCCAGTTCAGAGCCGGTCTTATCTGCCTCATACTCATTGTGACGACTGACTATGCCCATGATCGGCATCATGATAAAACTAAGTACCGGCATAAAGAGCAGGAACAAGATCATCACCACTGCCGCAGAGGAGGAGAGGCCAAGCTCCAGGAACAGTGTATCGGGAAGATTTCCAAAGAGCGCAAACATCACAAAGAGCATCCCACCGACGAGTCCGATGTTCTTGTAGAGGTCGCCATGGGCAAAATGGCCCAATTCGTGTCCCGGTACAGCGAGGAGCTCCTGATGGGTCAGCTTCTGCAGCAGCGTGTCAAACAATACTACGCGTTTAGTCTTTCCCAGACCACCGAAGTAAGCATTAAGACGTGCATCACGTTTGCTGGCATCACTGATAAAGACACCACTGCTTACAAAACCGGTCTTATCCATCAAGGCAGCTATCTTGCTGTTTAGCTCCTCATCATCAAGCGGTGAGAGCTTATCGAAAAAGAGTGCCCTGACCGTAGGAAAGAACATGTTTATCAAGATGATGACACCAAAGATAAAGAGAAAACTCCATAGCCACCAGAGAGCAAAGTTACTGATGATCGCATAGATGCCCCAGATGACAAGGCCTCCAAGTACGATGCTGATCAATGCGGTGATGATCGTATCTTTGATAAACAGTCCCATCGACGAGCGGTTAAAACCAAACTTCTCATCCATGACAAACTTGCTGTACCAATCCAGTGGCAGTGAGACAAGAGAGCTGATGATGACAAAACCAAGGACCATGATGATAGTCTTCAGCCCTTCATCCTGGACCAAAGCAAGGCTGTCAAGCCAAGCGATACCGCCACCTATCCAGACAAAGAAAAGCAGGTACTCTATAAGGGCACTGACCATAGAGAGTTTCTCTTTGGCAACACTATAGTTACCTGCTTTTAAAAACTCACCCGGCAGCATCAATACAGCATCTTTACGTTTTGTCTGTTTGATATAGCCGATCTGCATAACACTTACATAGAGTCTCACCAGTAGATAGAGGGAGATGATCACGATCGCGGTCAGTAACATTTTAGTCTTGCCTTGTACACACATCTTACATACGCTGAACACTCAGTAAAGAAGGTGGAGAATTTTGTTCTTAAGATCTAATCAATGACCCAATAGTGATTTAATAGATCTTACGAAAAAGTAGTGATCAGAGCGTTTAAAGCCCCTCTGATCATTTGGCGTATTGTAGCATTATTTGACAGGCATAAGCCCTATTTTCTCTGTTGTATGGATCTCTCCATCGACTGCACCATAATAGGTCTTGGCTCCGGCATAGATGGCACCGATGATCAGGCCAGCGATGACCACTGCCCAGACGATCTTTCGTTTCTCACCAGAGAGTGTGTCGTAATCCTCTATAGCTTCCAATGTCGGTTCGTTCATAATAGATACTCCTGTTTTAAAATGATCGACTGTCGGGCTACCGGAAAAAGGGAAAGGAGGAAAACCGATAGCCCGGTAGCCCGACACTCGATCATTTGCGGAAGAATAACTATTTCTTTTATATAGACCATGAACATGTCGATCTATATTGACGATTTAAGTTTACTTTTTGGATATTTTAAGCGTCATATATAGATATCCGGAAATATAGTGAGAAGAGTCAGTTCTTACCCTATCAGATAATACAGATAAGACATCGGGACTCCAGTTTTTAGTTGTATGGGTTATAATACACGCATGATAAATGATGAGATAATCGAACTGGTAGAACCGACACCGGAACTCAAGAAAAAAGAGTGTAAGAGCATCGCACTGCTGATCACTATCGGCCTCACTTATGGCTCTTTTATTGCTGCTGCGATCATCTGGTATATGTTTGACCTATTTTTTGCCGTTGGTGCACTGCTCATCAGCTACCTCATCATCGGCATCATCCGCTCCAAGCTACGCAATAGCGCCATCCCTCTCACTCAACAGGAGTATCAGTACAGCGACAAGGCCATCGCCACATGGTATGTCGCCAGACGACTTCTGTGTGAGGTATAGAAAGAGTCATCAGAGACCTTCACCAAATAGTATTATCTGGGAAAGCAAAAGGACTATAAGGCTGTCTGTGACCGGAAGACCAAAAGTCTAAATCCACTCAAAAGGGTCTACTTCTGTAGATCAGGCATAGATATCAAGGATCGACTCTTCTGATGTCGTCTCACTCTTCTCTTGCGGGTCCAATATATCCATGATCGATGCCACTATCTCATCAACAGTCATATGGGAAGTATCGAGTTCTGCGATCTGAGCGACGCTATCTTGTCGCTGTGTCATACTCTGACTTTGCATCTGTTCACGAATAGCTGATCTGTCACTCTCAGGAAGTTGTTGCATGACCTCTTTCATAGCACCACCATTGCCCTGACCTGCTCCTGAACCATCCATCCTTCTCATCTGCATCTGTTGCATATTCCCCATCGCACCTGTTTGATCTACATTCATCTTCACTCCTTTAAGTCAAGTGACCA
>JAUWRZ010000274.1 GCA_030610325.1 Sulfurimonadaceae bacterium
ACGGGAGGAAGCTGCAAAAAATCGCCTACACATAAAACAGCGCCATCAAAGTCAGCCTGAATAAGACGCATGCGGATCATATCCATCAGTGCCGCACTTACCATCGAGATCTCATCGATGACGATCAGCTCCATCGAACTTATCAGCTTTTTGATCTTTTTCTTAGCTTCGAGTTTTCCACGGCGCTCGAGGTCTTCGAGTGAATCAGCAATACCGAGGTCTAGAAAACTGTGCAGAGTCTGACCGCCGATAAGTGTTGCCGCCATACCGGTCGAGGCCAGTTTGGCTACCTTTTTACCTTCTGTCTCATAATGTGTGATGACCGCACGTGTCATCGTGGTCTTTCCCGTACCCGCACCTCCGGTCAGGAAAACGTTCTGTTTTGCACTGAGTCGACCAATAATATCACCACTTTCAATCACATCTGCTCCAAATCTAGTAAAGGAAAGTATAATACCATACCCAATAAAAAAGAGCACCTATGTCTAAAAGATTCTCGACCTTACCACTGCGACAGGATATGCTAAAAAACCTCGACTCACTCGGATATGCTGAGATGACACCCATTCAGTCTGAAAGTCTGCCACATATACTTGCAGGCAAAGATGTCATCGCCAAAGCCAAGACCGGCAGCGGGAAGACGGCTGCGTTTGGTATCGGACTGCTCGACCGTCTCGATGTCAAACGTTTTCGCATCCAGACCCTTGTGCTCTGTCCGACTCGTGAACTTGCTGACCAGGTCGCTAAAGAGATCCGTCGACTCGCACGGTTTACCCATAATGTCAAAGTACTGCTACTCAGCGGTGGCATGCCTTTTGGTCCGGAAAAGGGATCACTTGAGCATGGCGCCCATATCATCGTCGGTACTCCCGGGCGAGTTCAAGACCACATAGGAAAAGGCACACTCGTCCTTGACGATGTCCATACCCTGGTCCTTGATGAAGCTGACCGCATGCTTGACATGGGTTTTTCCGAGGCTATCTTGAAGATCATCTCCAATGCCCCGAAAGAGCGCCAGACACTTCTCTTTTCCGCTACTTTTCCAGAGAAGATCAAAGAGCTTAGCAGCAGCATCCAACAAAATGCCCTGCAGGTCAGTGTCGAAGCGGTACATGATAATAAAAGCATCGAGACCCATCTCTATAAAGTAGCTGCACATACAAAGACCGATGCCCTCTCGACACTGTTGATGCATTACAAGCCAGAGAGTACCATCGTCTTTTGTAATACCAAACTTGAGTGTCAGGATGTCGCTGATGATCTCAATCAAGACGGTATTCATGCCCTTGCTCTACATGGTGATCTTGACCAGAAAGAGCGAACCGAAGTACTTGTACTTTTTTCCAATAGAAGCTGTCCTGTACTCATCGCCACTGATGTCGCCGCCCGGGGGCTCGACATCAAAGAGGTCGGTGCCGTCGTCAACTATGACCTGCCCCATGATCCCGAGATCTATGTCCATCGTATCGGCCGGACCGGTCGTGCGGGTAATGAGGGCTTAGCCCTGAGTCTCTACACCTCCTCAGAACGTAAAAAAGTCAATGCTATCGATGAGTATCTCGGAGACTCTCTACAAGATGAAGATATCAGTGTATTTGTAAAGAGTAAAAGAGCTCAACTATTCCCTGCGATGGTCACACTGCTTATATTTGGCGGTAAGAAAGATAAAGTGAGACCGGGTGACATCCTCGGTGCCCTGACCGGAGATGCCGGCATCGATGGAAAGGCTGTCGGACAGATAGACCTCTTTAAAGTCGTCACCTATGTCGCTATCGAGCGCTCTGTCGCACGAAAAGCCTTTGAGCGTCTACGTGACGGGAAGATAAAAGGGCGTAAGTTCAAAGTAGTGCTGATCGACTGATACCAGACAGTCGATCAGCATCATCATACAGGACTGTATCTTGACTCTTTTCTCTTCATAAAAACATCCTGTTCTCAGTTTTATGATAAAATCATAAATAAGAGATAAGGACAAGATGTGCTACCTAAGAGATCGGATGGACCAAGAGTGCTAAAAGAGATCCGCGATGAAGCAGAGAGTATGACTCATGCCGGGACCTGGATGCTGGATGCTTCGATGGGTCATACGTTCTGGTCCGCCGAGACACGCCGCATCACCGGTGTTGGCCCAGATGCGACAGCCGGACCGGACCTCTTAAAGAGCATCATCTATCAAGATGACTGGTCACACGTCTTGAGTTCCCTGCGTCAGGCCTTAGAAAAAGGCACCCTCCACCATATTAAGTATCGGATCATACGTCCCGATGACGGCAAAAAACGTTGGATAGAGTGTATAGCTCAAAGAAGTGTCGACCCCGATACCTCTGAGTTCAGACTTATCGGTGTCGTACAGGACATCACACAACAGATAGATGACATCCAAGTATTACAAGATGCCTATGCCGAGACAAAACATTATCAGGAGATCGCAGATGCTACACAGGACCTGATCGCCTATATTGATAGAGAACATCGTTATCTTGCCATCAACAAAGCGTATGCACGATTTCATCATCTTAAACGCGAACAGATCATCGGGATGTCTGTCGAGGATGTCGTCGGTAAAGAGAACTTCACACATATCAGACCACTTTTACTCAAAGCAGCTGAAGGTAAGAAGTTCTCAATAAAAAATCATTTCCAACTACCTGGCAGCGATGAGACCATCTATGAAGAGGGGACCTTCTCTCCCTATCTTGATGAGAGTGGTGAGACCAAAGGTATAGCCGTCACCATACGAGATATCAGAAAACAAGAAGAGGCCGTAAAACAAGCACTCTATGCTTCTGAGCTCTCAGCCCGCTACCTTGATATAGCCGGTGTCATGATCCTGGCACTTGATGCAGAAGCCAACATCACACTCATCAACCGTAAAGGGTGTGAGATAGTCGGCTACTCCCAAGAAGAGCTTCTCGGAAAGAACTGGATCGACCTCTTTATCCCAAAGACAGAGTCAGCCGAGATCGCTTCCCTTCATGCCAGAGCCTCCCACTTAGATGACAAAAGCTACTCCTTCAATGAGAACGAGATCATCACAAAAAGCGGTGAGCACCGCCTAATAGCATGGTCAAACGTCGTTTTGACTGATGAAGAGGGAAAGAGTATCGGATCACTCTCCTCAGGTACCGATATCACCAGTCTAAAAGAGTCCGAAAACAGACTCGAGCATATGGCACTGCATGACGCTCTGACCGGTCTGGGCAACCGTGTCATGCTCTCTTCACAGATGGAACACGCGATCAAAGCAGCACAGCGTACCAAAAACCGCCTGGCTCTGCTCTTTCTCGATCTCGATGACTTCAAGAACATCAACGACACCTATGGACACGATATCGGAGATATTGTCTTGAGCATGACCGCAGAACGTCTGCTCACGAGTCTACGTGATGATGATACCCTCATACGTTTTGGCGGAGATGAGTTTGTCATCATACTCGAACATATTGGTACAGGTGCTGGTGTAGCCACACTGGCAGAGAAACTACTCCAACATCTTATCGAGCCCTTTATCATCGAAGAACAGAGCTATTTTTTAAGTGTCAGCATCGGTATCGCCATCTACCCTCAAGATGGTGAACAGTACGAATCACTGCTCAAAGCAGCCGATACCGCCATGTACCGGGCAAAAGACGATGGAAAGAACCACTTTGCTTTTTATGACCGCTCTTTGACTGAGGCTTTGATGGAGCAGATGGCTATTGAGAACAGTCTTAGAGAGGCTATACGCAAAGAGCAGTTCGAACTCTATTATCAGCCGCAACTCTCTTTTGAA
>JAUWRZ010000115.1 GCA_030610325.1 Sulfurimonadaceae bacterium
GTACAAAACTCAGGTTGACGAGGTCTTCACCACACTCCTCATACAGCTTGGCGCGTGCAAGTGTCTCATACAGGTTCTCTTTATCGATATTCCCGGCATAGACAAGATGTCCCTCTTGGGTAGAGGAGATCGTATCTGCAGACTCTGCAAGTGAGAAAGTGATTGGCAGTCTGAGCCTAAAGAGCGACGTAGCTGCTTCTAATCCTTTTTGCATGAGACTCCTTAAGCGATATCCGATCATGTGTTCATCGTATCGCTGACTCTATTGTGATTATACTAGATCCCTCTCCAATTTGCTATCCGGACGTTTCTTTATGCCCTCCTCCGATGTTTTTCAAGAGATCGCTACAACCACTCTGTAAAGCAAATAACACCATAAGGATATACCATGAGATTACAATCAAAAGAGATCTACGAGACCCTTGTAGCCGAGTTTACTGCTCAATTAAGAGCTGGAAAAAACCCTTTTTCAGACTTGAAAGAGCCGCTCAACGGGAATACCAAGGCTGCATATAGAGGCTTTAACCGTTTCTACCTGGCGAGTATGCTCAAAGAGAAGGGATTCACGTCTAATACCTTCTTGACATTCAAGCAGACTAAGCAGCAAGGAGGGATGGTAAAGAAAGGTTCGAAAGGATTTCCCGTGTTCTTCTGGGGGACTCTGTATGCCTGGAACGATGGCAGTTCCTCTTCAGGAGACTCTTTGCAGGCAGCTTTAAAGCAGGCAAAAAAGAAAAATCCATACCTCGACCCTTCTGACCTTCAGCGCAAGGTGATGTTTATGAAACACTTCACTGTGTTCAACCTGGAGCAGACAGATGGTGTCAATATCGACCTGGATACCGATGCAGAGAACGCACAAGCATTGATCTATGACTCTGGTGCTGAACTTGAGGTATCTGGGGCACTTCCATCTTACGATGAGGCTCTGGATATCGTCTATGTGCCAAAAGTCATCGATGAGAAGACAACTGCTTTGATATACCCATCACTGATCGAATGGACAGGCGGAAATAGTCGTCTTGATCGCAGTGGACTGGAATATGCCGAAGAGTCGCTTGTCGATCTGATGGGATCTTCGTTCATGTGTCAGAGTGTAGGCATCGATGATGTCTCGTATGACCCATCACTTGTCGAAAGTTGGCTGGAGGTGCTTGATAAGAACCCAATGGTTCTTTACAGCGCTGCATCCAAAGCTCAAAAAGCGTGCGACCTCATCTTTGAGAACGTGCGCTCGGCGTCAAGTCATGCTGCTTAGGACTCTTCGGAGACCTTACCGTAGTGAACTCCCCTGCCCTTCTGGGAGACTTCATACAAAGGAGAGAGTATGTTTGTAGACCGAACGAGTGGGACTGGAAGTCTTCGGAAAAAAAGAGTACCTTGAGCAGATACTCACTGGTTCTGTGCCGACGGTGATCAACGTTATTGGGAGGCCTGTCTCTGATGTGACTATGAAGACAAGGTCACTGAAAAAACTGCGAAAGATTATAGGCCTCTGAGATGATATTGCTATGCTTCAGGCTCAAAAGGAGACACCATGTCACAATGGCAGACTTGTAACAGCGATTGCTTTCAAGAGGCGGTGATGTTTGAGGATCTGTCTCCTGAGGTGCAAAAGATGGTCCTCTACAATACCTGTGTCAATGATCCTGTGGATGTAAGATGGGATGTCTTTCCATTGTTCTATGTCAAACCTGACACTATCCATAGTCAAAGAGACTGCGATGAAGCTGCGATCAGACGGTTTCATGAACGCGGCAGAAGAGAGGATGAGCCCCTTCTGTGAAAGGTCGTCATGCTGCACCAAAGAGACCATCGCCCTGCTCCTGCGACAAATTTCTAACCTGGGTTCTTTTCCAACTGCTTGAAAGTATTATAGACATATTCTGAGAAGTCGTGAAGACTAAGTGACTCGGAGTTTTCTAGTGTCGCTTTTCCTGTACCTCCGTTATACGTGATCACCGCTCTCTTTTTATCGATATCTACAGAGTCAATAAGCATCATCATGTCACGGCCTTTGTCATAGCACTGCATCCCTTCTATCCCTTTGACCGGCAAGGGGCGCGTGATACTCTTTTTTGGAGTCTTGTCTCGCTCTACCCTCTTCTTGTCTTTAGCAAATAGACTAGGGATAAATCCGACGTTCTCGTTCCCTCGATAATAGAAGCTCTCCTCTTTTGGGTCATAATCGACACCAAATTTCTTCATCGTATCTATATTTTCTCGCAACTCTTTCTTGAGCATCTGCTGCGTCCTGATCGACACCTCGGATGGATATCCGATCGCATCAAGCACAGTCACTAATTTAAAAGTGACCGCTTTCTTGTGTGTGAGAAACCAGCGAACGATAGCTTTGATAGTCGCACTATGAATAGAGAGGATATCACTTAGGATCTTTTTATAGTTGATGGTCAGCTCACTCTGGAAGAACTGAAGGTAGCGCTTATCTAGTATAATTCCATAGCTACCGTATTGATCAGAGGCGTCGATGAAAGATCGTATAATGTTGAAGTCGGGAAGGATCTCATCTTTCTTTTTTAACTCCACAGAGGTATCGCGAATCTCAAGCATGATCTTCTTTAACCACTTGGCGTTCTTTGAGCCCTTCTCTCCAGCGTACGCCCTCATGACAGTCTGAGCATTAAACAAGACAAGGATCTCATCGGTATCCAGGTCACGTATGTCAGTCGCATTAGCATAGACGCAGTCCAAGACGTCCCGATGTACTTGCGTTAAGATGTTTCTACCGCGTATAGAAGCCTCACCCCATGCTGTCTTCAAGTGACGGATCCCACCATTTTTCTTAAACTCTCGGGCGGTGGTGCTGTTGGGTGCGATCTTGGTGATGGGAGCAAAGAAGGGGATACGAAGCTCTGTGACTGTCGCACTACTTTGCTCGAACTTGGTCACTACCTGCTCAAATAATGAAAGCTGTTTCTTTTGCACCCTACTCTCCTGCTATTTCCCTATTCTATCCCAATAACCCTCCACAGTAAAAAAACGAAGTGATTTAATGGCCACATTCCTATTGACGAAGTCATATAATGGTCAGAACTACCGATCAATAGTGTGAACATGCTCAAATATCGACAAGAACGAAGCCATATAATGGTCAAAGCAATATAAAAGACTTTCAAATGAGCTCCATGCCTCTCTAAAAAATCTTATACACGCCCTCATCACGGATTTCGACTCTAAACGAAGAGATATAATGGCCATAGGATATAAATATGCAGGACTTGGCCCTTCTTTTTACTGTTAAAAATCTCTATGGGCTAAAAACGAAGTAATATAATGGTCAAAAGCCCTATGCGCAGTCATTTAATGGTTAGGCGACCCTAAACGAAGTGTCTTAATGGTCTAATGCATATAAGGTTTCTGGCGCTTTGGGGTACGTTTAATAGGTAATTAGGAGATCTACGAAGTCATATAATGGTGATTACGAAATGATTTAATGGTCATGCGAAGAGATATACCGGTCAAAGCGAAATGATTTAATGGTTTTCACGAAGTCATATAATGGTTTTCTTAGAGTTCTTAGACTCTACCTATTAAGAGGTATTAAGAGTCTTTAGAAGCAGCGAAGCTGTGCTTCTTTATCATTCTATTTTTCTTTTTTTATTATTTAGAGAGTAAGGGTGTGAAACACCTGCTTTACTCTCTTTTCTTTAAAGATCCAATAACTGATTTAGAAACTCTTCCAATCTCTTTTTCTCTTTACGAGAGAGTCTGGGAAGCGTGACCTCTGTTCCCTCTTTAGACGTATTGATAGAAAAGGTCTTTGTAGGGACTACTGTGATCGGTTTCATCTTTTCTTCAATTCTTTTCTTCAGCCCTGCCCTGCTTGGTCTCTCTTCTATGAACCAGTGGTATATCTCTTCACACACTATTGGATCAGCAATCCTTCTGATCATATCAAGGGCCACCCTATCGTTCGTACTCTTATTCGTTAGTAAGTCCTCAATGATCGCCTCTGGCAGTGTTAATATCTTTAGCATCTTTGAGACATAATGTTTGTCTTTTCCGATCAGATCACTCAGTTCAGACTGGCTCTCAACATCTCCAGATTCCAAAGAAGCTTTTAAAGAGAATGCGATATCTATATTGTGCATCTCCTCTCTTTGGATGTTCTCGACAAGAGAGCGGATCCTCAGGCCTTGCTCATTGACATCGTACTTGACTATCGCACTGATCGTCTTCTTCCTGAGATGCCTATGTGCTTTTACTCTTCTGTGGCCAGAGATGACGATATATCCACCCTCTTTCGATGGGGTGACGGAGACGGGTTGGATCAGTCCTTCTACTTTGATAGAAGCTGCGAGTTCGATTATCGCGTCCTCATCATAATCGAGACGTGGTTGAAAAGGATTGTCCTGCACTTGGTCAAGCGATATTTGAGTTATAGTCTCAGGTGATCCTGGCTCACTAGACTGTTGAACGAAAGTTTTTACAGCAGTCTTAGATGACTTGGACTGGCCACCCATCATGCTCCGGAGTTTGTTCCGCGTTGCCGCCTTGTCACCTTTTTTGGTCTTGATATCAAAATCCGCTTCTAAGTCCATCTCTATCCCTTATAACTCGAAAAACTCTTCTATCTTCATGCACACACTGTCGAGTGTCTTACGTGCTGGTCCATAAGCACCCTTGTTAGAAGCAGCTAATGCTCCAACAGACTGGGCTTCCTCTTCCATTCGATCGATCGCTTCAGAATATTTCAATCCGACTAACTTAGGAATGATCTCTATCTCTTCCGAGAACTCCATGTTATGAAGCAAGTCAGTAAAATGCTTTACTGCCTGATCCCGCTTACTGACAAGCTTATACATGTTTAATAAGAAGAATACCCTTATTTTTCCTTTTAGCATAGCATCTGGGCCAAATAAGACATCAAGGCTGCTTTCTGTAGCTTGCCTCGCTCTCTTGCCTGTCGTCAAAGGGATGATGAACCTATCGACTCGATCAAGTATCTCAGTGACCGTCGGACTTGATATATCTCCTGGTGTGTCTAAGATGATGAATTTGTAGCGTTTTGAGAGTTCGTCGATCAACTCACTCACACTTATCTCATCAATATAGTCAATGTAATCAACAGTATCACAAGCGTTACTCTCCTCCGCTTTTTGGACATAATCCAGATTGAGAACAACGGCATCCCCTTCGAGGTATGAGCCTAATGCGTTGCTGATAGTCGATTTTCCAACTCCACCCTTAAAACTTACAGCAGCCATGATGATAGTCTCGGAGGAATCGGATTGAAGACTGGCAAGGTATTCGTCCTTCATTATCCCAAACTTCACAGGATGATTCTCTTCGGTCCTTCGCATCGAACGTCCACTTTTCTTGTAAAAGGCACCCATTCCATCGTAATCAAAGCTCATAAACACTCCTAGAAGTAGAACATGTTCTACTAAATATGTTCTTATTGTGTCAGAAATATAATTACATGTCCATGATAGTTTATGAAGAGTAGAACATGTTCTACTCTTCAGTACTCTTTCTTCACCAAATATTTGATGTTTTGAGCCAACCGAGTAGAACATGTTCTACTTTCAAATGAGATTGTCTTCTTCATGGAGCGTCATTTTTGGGAGATGGAGTAGAACATGTTCTACTCGGACTGACTATACTCAATCAAGTGCCCTCCACTTCTTTGTCTACAATGTACATCCTAAAGCTAGCTATCACGGTCTCTATGACCATTGCAGGCAAGTCAGTACAAACGATAGAACATGCGACACTCCTTTGGCTCATCAAAGACGAGTATATACCAATACTGTACTCTAGGCGTACAGGGAAAGACTCAAGAGAGATGTATATTACCAAACGACTTGGCATACACCCGAAGTTGAAAAGCATGAGAGTGCTTTCTGTTACATTGTTGGAGTTGTCTTTTATACATGCTTTATTGACCGTCAACTGAACGAGATGGGAAGATATGAAAACATGTTCGATGATCACTTAGGACAAGTCACATTTATCAGAAGCAGGGCCAGTGGAAACTATCGATCTCATCTCTCATGGCTATAATCAATCAGCCAGAGATAGTAAAGCTTGATACACCACCCCGTGAACAAGGTGCTTTTACGATTGGCTTTGATTAAGCACATTTTGTTTGTGTCGTGAGGATGCTGCTTCCCTCACTGCTCAGATGAGGGCATGATGATAGGGGCTCCAGTAGTAGAACATGTTCTACTTTGCAATGAGTTTGGTTTCTGCATGGAGCGTCATTTTTGTGAGATAGAGTAGAACATGTTCTACTATCAAGAGAGAAGATACTCTCTGATGAGAGACTTAAGAGTCACAAGAGTAAGGCGGTTTGGTCGACATCATGGTCAAGGGCTTTGCGATATTGGATGCTGTTACCTCCAGTCATCCTCTTCAAGCTGTTTAGCTGTGAGCTCTACCATAATTTCTAATTGTCGTCTCATCGCTTCTCGCGGTGATGTCTCGTGTTTAGGCAGTGTCTTGGAGTCTGTCGGATTAACTCCAAGGATCTCTCTAATGACCGACTTTCTCTTTTTTTAAAAGCGGCTTGACCAGATATCTGGTCAGATAAGCCAGCATAAGTGCCTATATGGCCTCTATGACACTCCATGTCGCTCTTCCTACCATCACACCTCTTACGCCAGACTCATCTTGTGTAACCGTTTCAGGTTATAGGCGATACAGACCAAGTCCCACTCTCCCTGAGCCTTCTCAAAGCCTCTAAGCATGAACTGTCTAAAGCCCATCACATGTTTGATGATACCAAAGACCGGTTCGACTGTA
>JAUWRZ010000137.1 GCA_030610325.1 Sulfurimonadaceae bacterium
ACTCTATGAACAAAAAGAGAAGATACAGAAGGCGCTAGATAAAAGACCGGATAAAAAGAAGAAGAGTGAGTTGGAAGAGGAACTTGCTATCATCACGCTTCAGATAAAGAAAGGTGAGAAGATACTAGCCAGACTTATGGCTTAGACTCTGATGCTGTACTTCACAATAGGTACTTGCTAGCTCCTGCAGTCGGTATCGTTTCTATCCTAAGGCTTTGGAATGCCTCATCAAAGCGTATCTCCCGGATATCATACAAGACCCTGCATCCACTAGGAAGCATCAGTATCAACGGATAGATGAACGTAAAAGGAGTGTAGGCTCTACGATGTGTTGAAAGCGGAAGATCATCGCCACAAAAGGCCTCAAGCCCAATCCCCTTGAGAAATTCATCAAAGCTCTTTTAATAATCTAATAGTAAAACAAGCACCTTCATCGTTGTTGTGAACTTCAATAATACCATTAAGATGACTTTCAATGATCATTTTACTCATATATAGTCCTAGGCCTGTTCCATTTTTATCATTTTTAGTTGAGAAGTATGGGTCAAATATTTTTGGCAGTACATCAACATCTATACCACTTCCATTATCGCATATCTCTGTGTTAATATATTTTTCATCTTCATATACCCTAATACTTATTGAAGCATTATCCTTCTTATTAAGTATTAGTGCATCTTTTGAGTTATTGATGATATTGACAAACACCTGCATCAACTCTCTTGGATAGGCTTTAACTGTTTTGTCTGTCTCGTAAGAGCTTGTAAGTCTTATATTATTATTTTTAAGAGTATCGTTTATAATAGATAAGGTAGTATCTACTGTCTCTCTTATATTGACTTCTGAAATATCATTATCTGGTTTAAAGAAGTTTCTAAAATCATCTATAGTCTTAGATAGATGTTGAGTATGTTCAGTAATACTATTTGCATATTTTTTTGATTCAGTAATATTAAAATCATCAAGTGCAATATCTACTAACATGTTATTCGCACTCATAGCGATCGTAGAGATCGGTTGACGCCACTGATGGGCTATCATATTGATCATCTCACCCATTGCTGCATGTCGTGATTGCTTGATAAGCATCTCATCTTTCTTTTTTAACAAGGATCGCATCTCTTTCTCAGCAGTTATGTCAGTATGTGTGCCTATCATACGAAGAGCTTTTCCACCATCATCAAAGATAGTCTTCCCACGATCAAGTATCCATATCCAAGAGCCATTTTTATGTCTTAAGCGATGAGTACCTTCATAATAATCTGTTTTTCCTTCAATATTTTCTTGGAATAAAGACTTTGCTTCTTCTTTATCATCTGGGTGTACGTTCTCTTCCCATGAAGAGAACTCATTTGGAAGTTCTTCATCATTGTATCCAAGCATCTCTTTCCATCTTGGAGAAAAATAGATCTTATTAGTTCGAAGATCCCAATCCCAAAGACCATCATGATTTCCTAATAGCGCTAACTCCATTCGCTCTTTTAACTCTTCTAACTCTTGGCTTAGTAAATAGTTGTGTGTAATATCTCGTGCAACACCATTCAAGGAAATAAACTCTCCATTAGGATCATGAAGAAGTGACTCGGAAAGTTCTATATATTTTATAGTGCCATTCTTGTGATACATACTAATTACATAAGGCTGCTGAGCATCTCCACCATTCATAGTTTTATTAGTAAATTCTTCAATTAGATCGTTTATAGGGTCATCTGTCAAATATGTTGCAAAATGTTCCATAAACTCCTCTTTTGTATAGCCAAGAACATCTGTGATCGAATTACTGACATCTGTGATCACCCCATTAATATCATGTGAATAAAAGATATAGTGGTCTTTAATATTTTCGATTATATTTATGTATTTAAATTCACCGGTTATCAATAGATCATAATTTTTTTGCTTATGGTACAAGAGAGTAAAAATAATAATTAGTATCAAGATCAAATTAAGACTCTGCTGTATCCAAAATTCTGTATTTACGTTATGTTGAAGATTCATGTAGGTTGCAAAAGCAATGATAAGCTCTAAGATAAATAGTAAAAGAAAGGTTTGTTTATATTTTGATAATTGTTTTATCATAATAATCCGATATAGATAGTTAATTAACTATTTTACTTAATACAGACAAAATATTTAATTAAAAATACCAATTTATAGTTAAATTAAATGTTATTTCTAAAAAAATATCTCTGAAATAAATTTTGTCTTCCTGCGTGGACTCGAACCACGACCACACCTCGTCTAAAGTAGCACTCCTTGACGAGGGTTAGTATTACCATCACTGTAGTGACCTGATGTACTCTTCAAACGCCTGTGGATCGATAGGACCGATGATGGGGTCGCTTAAAAAAAGCTCTTTGGGTGTGAGAAAGAAAAGTGCAGGGTAGGTGAGGGTATAGAGCATCTCTATCGGGTAGCTCTGTACTTGGTCTTTAGTTATCAGTATGGTGACGAAGTTCTCATTTATCCAGGGTATATAAGTCTGGTCCTTTAATGTCGAAGTCAGCATCTTCGTGCACTCCGGACAATCCTTCTCTACCAGAAAGACCATGAGCGGTCTCTGCTCCCTCAGGGCTTGCTTGCGTGCTTTCTCATAATCACCAAGCCAGTGGATATGTGATGCATGCACGATGGGTAGTGAGAGAAGCAGCAGGAGAAGAAGACGCATCACTGTATGTCATACTCGATAAGTTCGCCTTCAAGACTTTTAAAGAACGCTGTCATCGCATCGACCTGTTCATCAGTGAGGTCTATGCCAAGTTGATAGCGTCCCATCAAAAATATCGCTTCATCGAGTTCCTTGACCACGCCATTATGAAAATAGGGGGCTGTTTTGGTGATATCACGTAAGATAGGTACTCTAAAGTACTGTGTCCCATCTTTGCCCATAAAACCACCGGTATTTTTAATAGGGTAGGGGTGGTACTCTTTAAAGTTGAATCCCAGACTTTTAAAACGTCGTTTTTTTGTCTTCTCATCATAGACCATCGTGAGGTCTATAAAGGAGTTATAGTCACGCAGTGGGAACTTCTGCATCTTCTGCCCACCGACACCATGACCAAAATGGCACCCTTTACAGCCGATATCTATGAAAAGGTCCAGTCCTCTTTTAGCTTGAGCGTCAAGGGCATCATCATCACCTTCTAAAAAAGCATCAAACCTTGCACGGGTTATCAGAGTCTTCTCATAAGTCGCGATCACTTTGGTGATGTTCTCAAACGTGACAGGTGGCTTCTCTTCTCCAAAGATCGCTTTAAAGCTCGCTACATAAGCTGCATCCTCGTTGACACGCTCTTCGATCAGCTCCGGGGTAGAAGCCATCTCAAAAGGTGCGACTGTCGGCCCTTTTGCCTGATCACGCAGCGTTGGGCTGCGTCCATCCCAGAAGAGATGCTTTGAGAAGGCTGTGTTTAGGACAGTCGGAGTATTGAGATGGCTTGGATTGGGGAGCTCATCATGCCCTATAGCTGTCGGTATGCCATCCTCGCCACCTTTTTTCAGGTCATGACATTTGGCACAGGCGATCTTGCGGCTTCGGGAGAGGTCTTTATCGAAAAAGAGTTTTTTCCCCAGACGGATCTTCTCTGGGGTCATAGGGTTGTCCGGATCGTCGACTAGAGCCTTAAGCTCTGAGTACTCTGTGGGCATAGGACTCAGCCCTTTGGCTAAAGCCTTCTCTCTCAGTGAATCTGAATCGATGGCAAAAAGGGAGATACTCATCAGTAAAAACAGGGAGATGTATAATCGCATAAGGAGACTCCTGACGTCTTTATCCTTCATTATAGCACGCTGGTCAGGATGAGCTTTTGACTTCTGTCAAAAGTATATTGGAGGCGATCTGACTCTGTATAGTTTCTACATCCATAAGCTGAATTCGTAGACATGTGATGTTCATCACAATGTATTTACAGGTTTATAAGCTAAAATGATCTTCATTAAAACATTTTGTAGGGATGATAATGCGACATCTTCTTCTTTTTCTATTTTCAATAACACTGCTGTTTGGTGGCGTCAAGTTCCTCACTCCGGATGAGGCGTTCAAAGTCTCCGCTTCACTACACGACTCTCATCTACAGATAGATGCGACGATCGATCCTGCTGAGGATATCTATATCTATGAAGACTCCGTCAAGGTAAAACTGACGGAGAGTCCGGGTCTTATCCTTAAAGAGATCTCCATGGATGAGTCAGTCGATCATCATGGAGAGAAGGTCTTTTTAGAGACATTGAGCATCCAGCTCGACCTGGCAAAAGAGGCCGGTGTCAGCGGTATGCAAAGTGTTGCTGTAGACATCTCCTACCAGGGCTGTTCGGAAAAAGGGCTCTGTTATGAGCCGTTGACGAAAAGTTTTACCTTTGATGTGGATGCTGATAAGCTTCCTCTTTCCGGAACTGCTTCTTCTGCCCCGGCATCTGTTGATACCGCTGATACATCCATACAAGGTGAGCAGATCGTCTCAGAGACCGATATGATCGCAGACACTATCAAGCATGGCAGCATAGGGCTTATCCTGCTGACCTTCTTTGGCTTTGGTCTACTGCTCTCACTTACGCCATGTATCTTCCCGATGATCCCGATCCTCTCCAGTGTCATCGTCTCACAGGGCAGCAGTATTACGGTCAAACGTGCTTTCTTCCTCTCGTTGGTCTATGTGCTTGCCATGTCGGTAGCCTATACGATCGCTGGTGTTCTGGCTGGGCTTTTTGGCGCAAACCTTCAAGTCGCTTTTCAGACACCGTGGATCATAATCAGTTTCTCTCTGGTCTTCGTCGTACTCTCTTTGTCTATGTTCGGTATGTATGAACTTCAGCTTCCCAATGCGCTTCAGTCGAGATTGACCAAGAGCAGTGAAGGTCATGGTGGTGTCGCTGGTGTCGCGATCATGGGCTTTCTCTCAGCATTGATCGTCGGGCCTTGTGTAGCAGCTCCTTTGGCGGGTGCACTCATCTATATTGGTCAGACTGGTGATGCGCTTATCGGCGGTATGGCACTCTTCTCGCTCAGTATCGGTATGGGAGTCCCTCTGCTTATTGTCGGGACAAGTGCCGGTAAGTTCATGCCTCGTCCTGGTGAGTGGATGGACAATATCAAAGGCTTCTTCGGCATCTTGCTGCTTGGTGTCGCCATCTGGATGATGAGTCGTGTCATTCCTGAGCCGGTCACGTTGATCCTTTGGTCATCTCTGGTCATCTTTACCGCCGTACATCTTGGTGCGCTAGAACAGGCAGCATGTAAACGATGCGGCCATGCCAGCATGAAAGCACTGGGTCTGATGCTCTTTCTTTACGGGATAATGCTCTTTATCGGTGGTTTCACCGGAGCGACCAATCCTCTGAACCCATTGGAGAAACTGAACCAGCCACAACATATGCTCGGTAGTGCCGGGCAGCAGGCCGTCGCACAAGAGCCGACTTTTGTCACTATCCACTCTATTGGTGAGCTTGAAGGCATATTGATGGAGTCAGAGGGTAAGAAAGTGATGCTTGATTTCTATGCTGACTGGTGTGTCTCGTGTAAAGAGATGGAACATAACACCTTTACTGACCCTGCTGTGATGGCAAAGATGGCAGAGTTTGTCCTGGTCCAGGCTGATGTGACGGACAATACAGACGATGAGAAAGAGTTGACAAAAGAGTTTGGATTGTTTGGCCCTCCGGGCATCATCTTCTTTGATGAGAAAGGTGAGCAGATCGAAGGACGTGATATCATCGGTTACCAGGGAGCTGAAGAGTTCCTCAAGAACCTGAACAAACTGTAGGTCCTACGTTAAAATAGCCCGCTATTGGGCTGGATCCACTTCAATAGCTCTTTTGGCACACTTTTTTTGGTACCGTTCTCAAGATATTTGTGCCCCTCTACCGCTTCTCCCTTCTCAAAACGTATCTCTGATTTCATATGGCCTTCGGGATAGTACTCTTTGGAGACTCCCTCTTTCAGACCATCTTCAAAGATAGTCACGAACCGTAGTCCTCCGGTCTCATAATATTTTTTTGCGACACCATGCTCTTTGCCATGGATAAATGGTACTGCAGAAGCCAAAAGACCGGTGGGGTAGAACTTCTTCTCGACGCCATCAGACCAGCCATCTTTAAAGTGCACTTCTGTCTTAAGTTCAC
>JAUWRZ010000193.1 GCA_030610325.1 Sulfurimonadaceae bacterium
GGTACCGACATCAGCACGTTTCAGGGCAGGAGCATCGTTGACTCCATCACCCGTCATCGCAACGATAAGACCGAGTTTCTGCAACAGCTTTACCAAAAGCAGTTTATGTTCAGGATTGACACGGGCGTAGATATCTACATCGAGCACACGGTCGCGTAAGACATCCATACTCATCTGCTCAAGTTGGGCACCGGTGATGACATCCTCAGTATTGGCGAGCTTAAGCTGGCCGGCAATAGCGCGTGCGGTAGCACCGTGGTCACCGGTGATCATCTTGACCTGGATGCCGGCTCTCTTACAGGCATGTACTGCGTCTATGGCCTCTTCTCTGGGTGGATCGATCAGGCCAAACATCCCCAGCATGATAAGATCACTCTCTACATCATCGAATGTCAGCTCTATCTGCTCATACTTCACAGGCTTAAAGGCGATCGCCAGGACCCGCTGCCCTTGCTTGGCCATCGCTTCGATAGCCTGTGACCAGTAAGCTTCATCAAGAGCTTTATCACCATCCTCACCTCTTTGAAGCGTACACATCTCGATGACACGTTCAGGTGCTCCCTTGAGGAAGATATAGGCATCACCAGTATGACTGTGGTGAAGGGTCGCCATAAACTTATGTTCGGACTCAAAGGGGATGAGGTCGGTACGGGGATGTTGTTTTTTTTCTGCTTCGATATCGAGGCCCGCCTTAAGTGCTGCGACCAGCAAGGCACCTTCCATCGGGTCTCCATTGACAGACCATTGGCCATCATGATCCTCGAGTGATGCATCATTACAGAGTATCACTGCTCGGGCCACCTCGGGGAGAAGAGGCTGCTCTTGAGGGAGTATCTCTCTGTCTTTAAGTGATATCGCACCGTGAGGATCGTAACCAGTGCCACCAAGTGCAAAGTCCTCATCAGCAGTAGTGATAGTACGCACCGTCATCTCATTGCGAGTAAGGGTCCCTGTCTTGTCAGTACAGATCACACTTACTGCACCAAGTGTCTCGACAGCAGGTAGCTTTCGGATGATGGCACTGCGGCTTGCCATGCGTTGGACTCCGATAGCCAGGGTGATGGTCATGATCGCGGGTAAGCCCTCAGGGATAGCTGCTACTGCCAGACTCACTGCAGCCAGGAACATATCGGAATCTGCATAGTCTTGTACCAATGAACCAAAAGTGAAGGTGATGGCGGCAAGGACCAAGATGGCTGCTGTCAGCCAGCGACCGAACTGAGCCATCTGGCGTAAGAGTGGTGTGGTCACTGACTCTACTTCAGATACCAGTATACTGATACGGCCTATCTCAGTCTCTCCCCCGGTCTCGACTACAATGCCGCTTCCCTGACCATGGGTGACGATCGTACCAGAATAAGCCATACAGCGGCGATCTCCAAGAACACTTTTGTCACTCACCGCTTCCGTACTCTTCTCGACTGCCAGAGACTCACCCGTCAGGACGGACTCCTGGATCTGCAGGCCTTTGAGACGAAACATCCGTAGGTCTGCCGGTACTTTATCGCCTGATTGCAACAAGACGATATCCCCTGGTACCAGCATCTCCGCCTGGATGCTCACCTGTCGCCCCTCACGGATGACCATGGCATTGGGGGAGAGCATCTTTCGTATCGCTCTCAAGGCGTTCTCAGCTTTTCCCTCTTGTACCGATCCTATCATGGCATTTAGCAAGACCACACCAAAGATGACACCGGTATCGACCCAGTGTCCCAGTAGTGCTGTGACGACACCTGCCGCGATCAGTACGTAGATAAGTACATCATGGAACTGGTAGAGAAAGCGTATGAGTGGAGTGCGACTCTTTGGTTGTGGAAGCTGGTTCCTGCCATACTCGCGAAGTCTATTATCTACTTCTTCCTGAGAGAGTCCATCTGGTGTGCTCTTCAGTGATGTGAATATGCTCTCTGTCTCTTGAGAATGCCAGTTCTGTGAAGGTCGATCATTATGCATAGGGTACCTTTTACAAGCGATCCTCTCTATATAAAGATTGTATCACCACTGCACAAAATGTGTCTTAAGATCAAGAAGGTGTGATGAACAGTGTCTACTATTGATCCTTAGGAGCAGAGGTGTAGAACGAGTAGTTGTTCCGTCCGGTATCTTTAGTCGCATACATGGCTTTATCGGCGTTCTCAAGCAGCTCTTTGGGGGTAGAGCCATGATCTGGATAGAAGCTGATACCTATACTCGCGGTCAGAAAGTGCTCCTTCTCTTTGATCTTGATGGGCTCACTCAGTAGCTGTAGCACACGTTCGATGACGTGCTTGAGCTCATCATCATTATCATAGATATTGATGATCATGGTAAACTCATCACCGCCTAGACGGGCGACGGTATCACTGGTACGAAGACACTGCTGAAGTCTGTTGGCTGTCTCTTGCAAGATGATGTCCCCGGCGTTGTGTCCGAGTGAGTCATTGAATGTCTTAAAGTCATCGAGATCTATAAAGACTACAGCTGCACGTTGACCTGAGCGTTCACAGTAGCCTATGGTCTGTCGGAGTCGTTCCAGAAAAAGTAGACGGTTGGGAAGTTGAGTCAGAGTATCATGGTTCGCCTGGTGGGAGAGGCTCTCTTTTTGCTTCTCAAGGCTGTTGAGCATCTGCATATGGGAGGTGACATCATGCCCGATCTCGATGATAGAGACCACATCGCCATACTCATCAGTCATTGGGATAGCTGTCAACTCTACATAGACCTCTTCTCCTGTTGAGCTATAGTGTCTATGTGTCACGGTATCATTTTGCTTTGTCTCCATCACCGATATTAAAGGGCAGGGGTGCTCTCGCCCGTCGCAGGGGGCATCTAGATGATGTGATAGCTCATAACATTTGGGACGTCTGATATCTTCTATATAGCTCTCATCCCACATCTCTTTTGCTACGCTGTTCATCATAGCGATCGTATAGTCTGTGTTGATCACCATGACAGAATCGGAGACACTGTCGATGATGTTCTGTAAAAATCGGCTTTTATCCTGGATCACCTGCGTACTTTTCGCTACTTCTGATCGTAGTCTGATATTGAACTCTTCTGTCTCTATGTTCTTACGACGCATCAACAGATGGCGGATGAGTAGATAGAGCATGGCGAGAGAGAGCAGGCTAAAGAGGTATAGGTTGTATTTACTGTGTATGACACTGCTCAGGTCGATATTTACAAGTGGTCTGAAAAGTAGAAAATGGCCCATGGGATCACCGGCAAGATCATTTAGAAGATAGCGGACTATCAGCAGCTCATGTTCTTGGTCGATGAGGTACTCATCCTCAGTATGGATAAAGTGTCCTACCCCTTTATCTTTGATATCTGTCACTATCTCTCTGCCAGCTTTGGAACTGGAGAGTAAATAGTCGTCGATGAAACGCTCTTTGGGTGCATGGATGAGTTGGTCGTAGTATCTTTTATCTACGAGGATAACGCTTTGCCAGCCACTGTTATCTATTTTCTCTGCGATCGAATCAAAGTCTGCAATGCTCTCAAAGATACCTATGAACTCTCCGCTGTCATAGATCGGTACCATCGTCTTAAAGGTCATATCGTATTTTCCGGTACTTATGGTGCTCATGATCTTGGGGTGCTGTAACATCTGAGCAATATCCATCCGGGCATCGAGCATATTGTCTGAACGTCTCTCTGTCCAGCTTCGGTAAAAGCTTTTACCTTTGGTGTCGATGACCTGAAACCAGATGTCCTGCAGGGGAGTGTTCTCTTTGAGATGAGCCGCGAACCTTTGTAGGTCCAGTAGTGTATGGTCTTTTTCAGATAGTGCTGTTTTTAAGAGACTATCTTTGGCCAGTGCCATCGAGATGTAGCTGACCGCCTCCTGTTTGGCATGGATAAGGGTCTCAAGCTTGTGGCGGATACTAACAGCGTTCTCGTGATACCTCTCCTGGGTAAGGGTCCGGACGTAATTGTCTATAAAGAAGTATATGATGATAGCAAGTACGATCAGTAAGATCGACTGCATCGTCTTGGAGTGCATGACAGACCTTTTTATACCCATAATATAATATTATCTAATGATATCATAAAAGAGTCTACTGATATTCTTTGGGGTGTATGTTTCAGAGGAAGGACTAAAAACTCTTCTGCTACACTCTCATCATGTTTACAGTCACAGAACACACCTTTGAGACCCTTGTCATCAAACAGTCAAAGTTCATCGCTCACCTTATGCCATTCTCACGATTTGATGAGGTCCTGCAGGCATTACGCTCAGAACACCCCAAAGCGCGTCACTTTGTCACGGCTTTTCGTCACTTGAACGAACATGACCAGATAGTAGAGGGGAGCAGTGATGATGGCGAGCCTAAAGGGACATCGGGAAAACCGACTTTAGCGGTCTTACAGGGACAGGAGCTTATTAACGCGGCTATTATCACGGTACGCTATTTTGGAGGGACTAAGCTTGGGACAGGTTGGCTTGTCCGTGCCTACTCAGATGCGACCAATCTGGTGATCGAAAGTGCGGGACTTACACCATACACTAAACAGGAACTTGCTGAGTTTATCTGTAAGTATAGTGACGTCGGAAAAATAGAGTATCTCATCACGCAGTCGGGTGTAAGCATTCTAGAGAAGCAGTTTGAACCACTCCACGTACGTATCACCATTAGTGCGACTTCAGATGAATTAGGATCTTTCTACACAGCTGCCGATAGACTCATCAAACTGGTATGACCCTTTGCTCTTCATCTTTAACTTTTAGTTTTTCACTAAACAACGTCCTTCATACTGTCTCTAATAGCCAAAAACTCATCAAGGTGCTCAAAGAAGATATCGACAAGCTGTGGGTCAAAGTGTTTGCCACGCTCCTCTCTAAAGAGCTTAAATATCCTCTCATCATCCCATGCTGCTTTATAGACACGCGCAGACCCAAGTGCATCAAAGACATCAGCCAGGGCGGTGATGCGTCCATAGATATTGATCTCCTCACCTTTTAGACCTCGTGGATAACCTGAGCCATCCCACTTCTCATGGTGCTCATAAGCGACGATGGAGGCCA
>JAUWRZ010000054.1 GCA_030610325.1 Sulfurimonadaceae bacterium
AACAGACTTAGACCGGACTGATTGATATCGACGATCTTTTTATCAGCATCAAAGATCACTATGGTCTCCATAGTTATATCCAGAAGGTCTTGAAAACTACTGTTTTTCTCTTCGAGTTCTTTGACCTTCTGTTCCAGAGAGCTATTTAGCCCCTTTATCTCCTCTCTTTGATCAAACGAATCCCGAAGTGCTTTATAGATCCTAAAAGCTGATGGCAGGATGATCGACAGATAGAGCACAAAGAACAGTGCCAAAAAGTAATGCAAGATAGTCGATGCGACAAACAATAGAGTTATTAGAAAGATAGAGAACATCACACTGTTGTAGATAAATACCGCATGGTAGACCAGACTCAGTGTCGAGATAGAGCCTGCCGATAGACCGGACATAAGCATTATAAAGAAAAGTATGGTCTGCATATCAGCATATAAAAAAGCCAATAGACCAGAGGTACCAAATAGAAACGAATTGCCGAAGATCATAAGTAGAAAGTACTTCAATGCAGTATCAACACTTTTTTTCTCAACGGTATAGATATTTATCAGTGTCTTATTGGCTATCATCACTCGAACGATGAAGATGAATAGGTGGGTAAGGGTCAAGGCATATAGCAGCGCTATAGGTACAGAGTCCTTTAAGATCAAAAAGACAAATATAGGGGCCAGTATACCCGTCACGATGGCTCCGGTCTTTGCCTGCATCAATGGCTCAATAAGTTCTATGGGGTAATCGAGCCTGCGTAAAGTCTTTAACACATCTTATCCTTCGCAAGCGGCATGCTGATAGTGAACTTTGCGCCCTTCTCCATATTTATCACAGTGATCTTCCCATGCATGTTGTTCTCGATGATCATCTTTGACATGTAGAGACCTATACCGGTCCCGACATCTTGATGTTTGGTCGTGAAATAGGGATCAAATATCTTTTCGACTATCTTCTCATCGATCCCCCCGGCATTGTCTGTTATCTCTACTATGACAGCATCATCCGTACTGTGACACTTAATATGTACATAGGCATCTTCTATACTGTTCACATCCAGTGCATCTTTGGCATTAGAAAGGATGTTTAAGAGTACCTGCGCAAACTCATTGGGGTAACCATCAAGCATCAACGACTCATCAAGCAGTTGCTTGAGTTCGATATTGTGGTTCTTGTAACTGGCCGATACCAGCTCCACAGCACTGTTGATGGCACTGGAGACACTAAAGTGCTCGATCTCCTTGTTGGGTTTGAAGAAGTCTCTGAAATCATCGATGGTCTTGGACATGTTCTGCATCAGCTTCTGCCCTTTTTCCATCGAACGTTCCATCTGTTCAAGATCTAGCTCGTCTGACTCAAAAGAGTAGTAGAGGTTCTGCATCAGTAGACCAAGTGCATTAAGCGGTTGTCGCCACTGGTGCGCGATGTTACCGATCATCTCACCCATGGCCGCAGATCTCGACTGCTGGATCAGCATCTGCTCCTGTTCACTGTTTTTGGCTACCGCTTCCTTGATCTTATCATCGAGCTCATGGTTCAGGGCTTCGAGTTCATTCGTCTTGGCCTGAAGTTGTGCTGTTCTCTCCTGTACCTGTTGTTCAAGCATCTCATGGGAGTCCTGAAGCTCTTGCTGGATGCTGTTTTGATTATCGAGCATGATATTGAAGTTCTTTGCCAGTTCACCGATCTCATCATCGTTAAACACTTCCACCTTATTGGTCATACTTTTGGTCTCAATGATCTCATTTGTACTCTCATTGAGTCTGGCGATCGGCATAAGCAGTGAGTCTCTAAGGACTGCTCTAAACCGGTATGTGATCAAGATGGAGAGTGCGACTATCAGTGCGATGATCGATGTCTCTTTGAAGATCCGGCCAAAAAACTCATCAAGTGATGCCACAACAGCCAGATGACCTATCTGCTTACCCTCAGAGATGATATCTACTACGATGTAAAACGTTCTTCCTTCCCACAGATATCTATCAACACTCTTTAGTCTCTCAATACTCTCTTTGTCTTCTAAGGAGGAGATATGACTTCGGTAATTACCGAGGACATCCCACGTACTATCAAATGCATAGGCCTGTTTGATCTTCTCTTTATGCGTCAACGATGATAAAGCCTGATCGATAAACTCCGTATCATAGAACAGCAGTGCCGGAGCGATATTATCAGCGACGATCATCGAAAGGGTCTCCATCCCCTTCTCTATCTCCCGCTTCTCATTGGAGTACTGATAGGTAAAGATAAAGAGAATAGATATCACACCTGCGATCGCTGCCGTCGAGGTACCCATAAACTTGAGTTTTTTTGCGATGCTGAGAGCGTTATAGTAGTTGAGTACACTTTTAAACATACGACTATCTCCCCCCACTTTGTACTATCTTTGCCAACTTCAAAAGATTGGAGCTTATCTTCAGATCAGAACGTCGTACCTCATCTAGATTTACCTCAAAGGCGATCTTCTTATCTTTGACGACCATATTTATCATCACTCCCAAATGAGCATAGCCCTGCGTGTCTGCAATGGTAAGTGTATTGGTCGTTGTCGCATAAACGATCATACCCTTTAGCTTCTCTTCTTCAAGTCGAGGGAGCACAAGTACATCACAAAGAGCGAGTTCCTGTCTGACATTTCCTACTGAGATGACTTTGATAAGCCCTCCCTTCACACGTTTTCCCTCTAATGAGCCCAGCTTCTCCTGCAGAGCAGACGCTTTATGTACACAGAGACCAAAGTCTGTTTTTGTACTCTCGGTCATTGGCCAACTCGTGTATCTGATAAAATTGTAGATATAGGCTATCTTAAGATCATCCACACTCGCACTCTGCGCTCTGATAGAGACAGGCAGAAGTGTAGTGACCATAAAGACGATCACAGGTAAAAGTATCTTTTTCATGACATCATCACTTTCTGCTAAAACTTGTAAACTGCTTTTACGTGGACACTGACACCATCTTGCTCGATCTCGGTCTGTTCATGCTCCTCTCCAGCCGCACTGGAATAGGTCTCATCAAAAAGGTTATAGACAGAGGCCGAGAGATCGACTCCCTTCAGCACCTCGTAGGCATTCAGGTTTAAGTTCCCGATCAGATAGTCATCCACCATATCACCCTCTGTATCCTGCTTTTTGCCTACATATTGTAAAGAGAATGTAGCACTGTATCTGTCTAAGAATGGAGCTGTGAGCGCCGCATTGGCAAGATGTTTTGGTGAGTTGGCAAGCCAGTCATGCGTCTCATTGTTCGTCCCATACTGATAGGTGTAGTTCACTGAGGTATCGATGCCGTTCTCAAATCCGACTCTATAACTCAACTCCACCCCTTTTGACTCTGCTTTATCAAGGTTCTCAAAGACCAGTAGTCCATCAGCAGGGTCTTCGACCTGCTGGATAAGGTCCTCCATCTCATAATAGAAGCCATTGATGACAAAAGAGTGCTCTGTGGCAAAGTAGTGTTCAAAGACCAGCTCATAATTGGTGATACGCTCCTCTTCAAGCGCGCTATTTCCCTTTTGATAGTCGCCACCATCATCGTAGTAAAGCTCATAAGCATTTGGTGCACGAAACGCCTCGCCATAGATCATCTTAAGTGATGAGACCGGAGAGAACGCATAGACAGCAGAAAGTCGTGGGCTTAGATGCCTGCCAAATGTCTCATAATGGTCATACCTTGCACCAAGCGTAAACGAGAGTGCATCTGTTGCTTGATAGATGTTTTGCAGATAGAGGGCGTGACTATCAACAGGCTTGTCGACATCAAGATAGGTCTCACCCGCATACTCATAGACTTGTGACTCTTCGATGGAGTCACGTATATAGAGGCCAAACAGCCAGCTTAATCGCTCGCTCTGTAAGTACTTCAGGTCTATAGAGCCATCTATCCACTGGGCAGGAGCATCATCAATGGAGACATCAACACCACCGGCACCATCATCATATTGGTACTGACCATCAAAGTCGTAGTAGTTATAGGCAAGTGAAGCAGTGATGCTTACCTTCTCTGTCGACTCACTCTGGTAACGGGCATTGATAAACCCATAGGCATCATCACTCTCGACAGCCTTGTTAAAGATAGTACCCCACGGCGCGGTCGGGACCTTTTTCTCCCTCTCATAGTAGAGGGCTTCGAGTGAGAAGTCATCGATCTCTGTCTTGAGCAGAAGCTTATAGACATCATCATCATCGATGTTCTCGGCATGACCGTTATTAGTAGCAGGGTCATCAAACTCTTTGAAGTAGAGATCATCATCACCATCAGTATGAAAACGTGTAGCTGAGAGCAGAAGCTGTGCATCGTTCTCAAACTGGTGTGAGAGTGTCACACGCTCCTGGTCAGTCCCGTAGCTGCCGACCATCAACGCCACTTCACCATTTTTAAAGTCTCTACTTGTCTTGGTGATGACATTGATGACCGCAAAGATGGCACTAGAGCCGTAAAGCGCTGACCCCGGTCCACGGATGACCTCGATATGCTCAATAAGGTCCATATCTACCGGGGTCGTCGTGCCCAGACCTGAAGAGGAGTAAATACTCTCATTGACCTTCTGTCCATCGATCATAAGCAGGATCTTCGTGTTATAATCCCCCAGTGAGCTAAAGCCCCGAACACCGAGGTATTGATAGTCCCTGTCATAGGACATATAGAAGCCACTCTGCGCCGAGAGTGCTTCAGCCAGCGTACGATACTGCCTGCGCTCTATCTCATCACTGCTGATGATGGTGATGTTCGCCGGAGCATCGATGGTACGCTGATCCATCTTTGAGGCCCCGTAGACTGTCGCTATCTCGACCTCTGCCAGTGCTCCAAGGTCCAGTTCCAGCAGTGCATCCAACTCTGCCGCACTTGCGACCATAGAGAGCGCCATGACCGTTACCAATGATAATATCATCTGCTTTCTCATAGCTTTTGATGTCTTCACGCCTGCTCCTTTTTGATCTGTAAGACAGTCTCACTTCTACTTAACGGTTTACCTAAGTGATAACCCTGTGCCATATCTACCCCGCACCCTTTGATGATCTCAAAAAGTGTCTCGTTTTCGACAAACTCAGCAATAGTCTGTATCCCAAGCGATCGGGCTAGACTGACGATAGCAGAGACGATGACTCTGTCTTTCTCATTTTTATCGAGCTGTCTGATAAAGAGACCATCGAGCTTGATATAGTCAAAATCGATCTCCAGAAGACGGCTGAAGTTAGAGCTTTCGACACCAAAGTCATCGATAGCGATCTTAAAGCCTATGGCCTTAAGCGCCTTAAGCTGTTTAAGTACGAGGGTATGGTGTTCACCGATCGTCACGTTCTCAAGGATCTCAAACGTGACCTGAGCAGGAGTGATGGCATGAGCTTCCAGTTTTTGCTCCAAAAAAGGTATTAGGTAGTCATCTAGCAGGTCTCTTTGGGTGATGTTGATGGAGAAACTGTGCCCTGTCCCTTCAAAGAAATCAAAACTCTTCTTGACGATCATACGGGTGATGGCACCTATCAGTCCCAGTCGTTCAGCTGAGCCTATGAAGAAGTAAGGCGAAAGGACTTCTCCCTTATACAGACCACGAGCCAGTGCCTCATATTTGACGACCTCTCCGGTTGACGCATCGACGATCGCTTGAAAATAGGGCTCTATCTGATCGTTTTGGATCATGGACTTGGTGATGTTCAGCCATTTGATGGCATCTTTGGCCTTTTTCACACTATCTGCCGAGTCATTATAGAGATAGTAGTAACGGCTTCCCAGCTCTTTACCGATGTCAAGCGCATACTCCGCATTGACCATAGGGTAGGCATCCCCATCTATCCTTGCGATCGACATCGTAAAGTTGATGTAGATCTCGACCTCTTCTACCTCTATGGGTTGCGTGTCGAAAAAGCTGACGACCTGTTGACAAAAGAGCTCGACCTCTTTGATATTCTCCTCTTTCATCAAGATGACAAAACGGTCAGACTCAGTCTTAAAGAGCCGGATCAGGTCCACCGTATGTCTGGTAAGTCCTATGGCTGCCGCATTCAGGACAAGATTGGCGAACTCCTTGCCATACTGTTTGTTGATGGTGGAGAAGTTGGAGATATCAAGCAAGATGAGATGCTTATAACTACCCGTCTTTATCTCCTCTCCAAGCTTGACGAAATTTGAGAGTCCGGTAAGCGGGTCATGGTTGTAAAAGTACTCAAGCTTTTTCGTCTTCTCTTGGACGATCTGGTCAAGATTGGCATTGATGTCCTCAAGCTCTCTGTTCTTCTCTATCAGCTCTCTTCTAAGCTCAAGAGGTTCGACGATCTTCTCCAGCCGGTTCATCAACTCTTTAAAGCTCAGTGGCTTCATCAAGTAACCATCTACACCCAGGTTGACAGCCTGCAACAGATAGTCCGTCTCATTGAACGCGGTAGTGATGATGATGGGTACTTCCGGGTCGATCAGACGGATCGCTTCGATCATCTTTATGCCGTTCATCTTCGGCATCTGGATATCGGTGATGATGATATCAGGACGATGCTGCTCAAATGACGCCACTCCCTCTTCACCATCATAAGCCGTATAAAGCTTCTTTACCCTGGGTTCAAGAAAAAAAGCGACCTCTTCAGAGATCTCACGGGTATCTTCGACATAGAGTATGTCGTATGCTTTAAACCTATCTTTTCTGTTTGTCTCTCTCATTCTCTCATCCTTGACATGCTGTTAGATCGACAGTGATAGTAAACTGTGCACCCTGCTCGTTGTTTTGGATGCGCAAGGCACCTTTCATATTGTTCTCAATGATCATCTTGGACATATAAAGACCGATTCCCGTGCCTTTACCCTCCTCTTTCGTGGTAAAGTAAGGGTCAAATACCTTCTCTATTATTGCTTCGGGAATACCACCGGCATTGTCTTCGATCTCTATGCAGGCTTGACCGGCATCCTCATAGATACGTATCCAGATAGTCCGCCCCTCTGTACGGTTCTCAAGCAGCGCATCTTTTGCGTTGTTAAGAAGGTTCAGCAGTACCTGTGAGAACTCACTGGCAAAACCATCGATACAGACTGCGTCATCAATATCCTCTTCGATCGTTATCATGTTGTTCGCATAACTCGAACGTACCATATCCATAGTCGATGCAAGTGCAGATGTGATGGCAAAGACCTCAGACTCTTTGTTGGGTTTGAAAAAGTTTCTGAAATCATCGATGGTCTGTGACATCGTCCTCGTCAGACGGTTTCCCTTCTCGACGCTGCGTTTGATGTACGCCTCATCGAGCATCTCCATCTCATACGCATTCTCTATGTTCTGCAGCAGTAGCCCAAGAGCATTAAGCGGCTGTCTCCACTGGTGGGCGATGTTACCTATCATCTCACCCATCGCTGCAAAACGTGACTGCTGGATCAGCATCTGCTCCTGCTCTGTACGTTTGAGCATCTCCTCTTTTACCCGCTCATCAAGTTCCTGGTTTAAGCGGTTAAGTTCATCCGTACGCTCTTTTACGCGTTGTTCAAGCTCATCATTGGAACCACGCAACCGATCATCAGACACTTTAAGTGCATCGATCATGTGATTGAAACTACTGGCAAGTTCACCGACCTCATCTTTACTGTTGATATCGACTTTGACATCCAAGTCACCCAAAGCGACCTGTTTCGCCGCACTGTTGAGTGTGAGGATCGGCCGCACCAGCCATTGAGCCAGGACATAAGCGAGTACGATAGATACGAGCAGCATCACCAGTAGCAGTAATATACTGTCTCTATAGATGCCACGAAGGCTCTTCTCATACTGTTTCAGTGAGAAACCGATGGAGACCCATCCCCACTCGATGTTGGAGAAATGCACCGGATAACTGAGATGATAGACCTCCTCCTCACTGATACTACTTTGTAAGATCTCACCTATCACTGTCGCTGTCTGTAACTGCTCAAGGCGTGAGGGAAGCGTCTGCAGCAGTGACCACTTCAACGCATCATTATAGAGGCTATACTCCCCTCGTTTACTCACAAGGGTGTAGACGATTGCCTCGTTGTCTTCAAGTACTTTTTGGACATGTTCCACGATGAAACTGTCATCTTCTGTCACCATCGCATCTGCTGTGACCAGCGCGATAGACCTTGCGACTGTCTTGGCCTGTGAGTACATGACGTCCAATTGTGCCTGCTGCTGGTTATAGATGATGGAGTAGTTAAAGAGTGCCACCACTGCCAGGACAATACCTACGATGAGCAGAAAAGTCCTTCTAAACAGACTATTTGCATTAAACATCGTCTGTAGGGAACTATCATCCTCATGTCGCACCGATTCCATCTCCTGCTCTTCATGTAGCTGAAGCTCTCTTAGCAGACGTTCATTGGTGTTCTGAAGTCGCGAGAAAAGTAGTAGGAAAAAGAGTGGCAGTACCACTACCATAGCCATCAGAGCCATACCTACCGAGATATTCTCCATCCAGTATGGATGGTTAGTCAGGAGAAGACCAAACTCGATGACAGTAAGTGCCATAGCGCCAAAAAGATAATCACGTCCAAATCGCATCCCGTTACCGACAATGATCCACAGATAGAACGGGTAGATAAAAAGACCTGTCCACCCAAGCAGATACAGACCAAAACTCACACTGCTGATATCTGTCAAGATCGCAAGAGAGCGACGAAAGATATTTGCAGCAGGCGCACTTCGCACCCAGATGAAATGGACGATGGCATAAGCCTGAAACAAGATCAGTAAGCCTAATGACAACTGTGAGGGAGACTCAGTATGCAGATGCAACACGTTCATAAAATAGAACAGGTAGATCAGTGCAAAGAAGATCAGACGCACAAAGGCCTGCGACTGCTCTTCATTGACACTGCTGATAAAGATATCTTTACGTATTTTTTTCTCACTCATGGGAGCTCCCATATCGCTGTTTTAAGGCCAAGTATTCACTGTAGTACTGCTTTAACGACAGCAGTTCATCAACTGAAAGTGCAAAAAGCTTCTTCATCTTAAAGAGAGCCAGGATGTTCTGACCCCGTGGGCTCTCATCAAGAGTCTTTGGGTCTTGAGTAGTCTCAGTAGCATCAAGAGATGCTATGATGATCCAAAACAGTAGTGGCAATACTTTCATACCTATACGCATCTCTTCCCTAACGATCGAGTCTCTGTGTGATCGCAGACCCTACTATGTAGTCTGCCGTT
>JAUWRZ010000268.1 GCA_030610325.1 Sulfurimonadaceae bacterium
AACAACTATCAGTTCTATAGTGCGGAGATGACAAAGATCGCTTATGAACGTATCTTGATGGAGTCTGACCTGCGACGTGCACTTAAGAAAAAAGAGCTGATGCTCTTCTATCAGCCAAAGATAGACCTGGCCCATAACCGTATTGAGGGCTTAGAGGTGCTTCTGAGATGGAAACATCCACGTCATGGTATGATCTTGCCAGCCAAGTTCATCCCACTTGCTGAAGAGACAGGCCTGATCATCGAGTTAGGTGAATATGTCCTCAAGGGTGCTATTGAGCAGCTTAAGCACTGGAAAGACGCCGCTATCGATGTAGGCCATATCGCTATCAACATCTCGACAAAACAGCTTCAACAGGCAAATTTCTTTGAACGTTTTATCGCTATCATCGAAGCCAATGAGTGCGAACCGGAGAGTATCTGGCTGGAGATAACAGAAGACTATATCGTCAAAGACCCCGATCGCCACATCCCGGTGCTAAAAAAGTTCATCGACTATGGCCTGAAGGTCGCTATTGATGATTTTGGAAGTAACTACGGCTCACTAAGTTTTCTAAAACAGTTGCCGATCGACCAACTAAAGATCGATCAAAGCTTTATTCATGACATCGAGGAGGATTTCTCGATGACCAAAGCGATCATAGCCATGGCAAACAGTCTGAAACTTGATGTCATCGCCAAAGGTGTCGAGACCGATAAGCAGTCACAGTCACTTAAAGATCAGGGATGCAAAGAGGTCCAGGGCTTTCTCTATGGCAGACCGGCCAATGCTGAGACCACCGGCGAGTTGATCAGAAGTCAGGCCTATGCCGGGTAGGTAGTAATACCGATCCATCTCTGATCATCTGAGATAATATCTACTACAAAGAAAAAAACAGCTAGAATCCTCATCAAAAAGAGCCCACACATGAGACTTTTTGCTATTTTCGGCGATCCTGTCGCCCACTCCCGCTCTCCTTTGATGCATAACCACGTCTTCAGATCTCTTGGCCATGATGCCTGTTACACCCGTGTACATCTTAAAGATGGTGCACGTCTTAAAGAGACGTTTTTCAAACTGGGACTCAGCGGAGCCAATGTCACGGTCCCTCATAAAGAAGCAGCTTTTCAAGCCTGTGACGAGATCCGCGGTTTTGCCAAAAAGGTAGGTGTCGTCAATACACTCATAGAAGAGGATAGCAAACTGATCGGATACAATACTGATGCAGATGGCTTTATGTTTGCCATCGAACCCTTTGGAGTGATAAAGAGTGTGCTGGTCATCGGTGCCGGAGGAACAGCTAAAGCCCTTGCTTCAAGATTCAAAGAGGATGGTATTGAGACGACTGTACTAAATCGTAGTGCAAAGAGACTTGAGTACTTTAAAGAGAAGTCATTTCAGACATATACCTGGGAGAGCATGCCCGAACGCACTTTTGACCTTATCGTCAATACGACCTCAGCTGGTCTTGAGAGTGACGATCTGCCGGCACCAGAACCACTGCTGAGAACACTGCTGGGAGAGTGTCACTTTGCCGCTGATGCCATCTATGGCAAGGTCACCCCTTTTTTACGCCTCTCTTCAGAGCTGGGACTTGCCTATAAAGATGGTTCTGATATGCTGCTTGGACAGGGTGTGCTTGCCAATGAGCTCTTCACACAGCAAAACTACTCACGCGAAGCGATAAAAGGGCCTATGCAGCAGAGCTTTGAGTTTTAGATACTGCGTAAGCCTGTGATGATCTCTCGCTCCGGTAATAAGAGGATCAGGACTTGAGGAGTGAGGGGAAGGCTACTACTTGGGTATCAGATCTTCACCCGATCTTCCATAGCACGGGCCAGTGAGAGCATATCGATGTTCTCCAGGCTGACTCCGGTCGGGACACCCTGCGCGATACGGGTAAACTTGATGTGGTACTTGAAAAGCTTATCTTCTATGAACATGATCACCGCATCATTGGCGATCGAGGGTGTAAGTGCAAATATCACCTCCTCTATCCCGCTCTCTACCATTGCTTTAAGATGCGAGATATCCTGCTCATCCAGTGCGCTTAATACAAAATATCGACCATCAAAAAGACCGTTCTCTTCAAGCGTCAAGATATCTTTGGCGTTCTCGACGATGCAAAGCAGTTGATGATCACGACTCTCATCTGCACAGATATAGCAGAGCTCGTCCTCACTCATCCCACCACAGGAGCGGCACTTTTTAAGTGAACCCAGAGCGTTCTCGATGGCATGCGCGATCTTAAGCGCTGTAAAGTTGTCGTTCATCACCATATGGTACGCCAGACGCGTAGCTGACTTTTGCCCGATCGTGGGTAGCTCTTGCAGCGCGTCGACTAGTCGGTTGAATTTTTCCAGGTTGTGTCTCATGGGCGGATTTTAGCTGAATTTGTTTTAGGGGATGATGTGGTGATGTCTCTAATGTCAGTTGTCTGATTCATGGACGGCACAACTATCAAATACGTTTAAATCGTTTGTTCCACCACAGAATGTATGGACATCAGTTTTAGTGATACTCCTATGTCGATTATCAGTTTTTTGGACGACAAAACTGCCTTTATCAAACCTTATAGACGATACAGATATTTCTTGCTTTTAAATTGTTTTTTTCATTATTAGTCGTATAGACGATAGTGGGGACACAGCTGCGTTTATCGCTTCGCTCTAAATCTGGCAACTGTCCCGCGCTTGGATGCCGTTGTCCCTATTTTCAAGCGCACCCTCTTCCCTACTCACCGTTTCTCGGCAATAATATCCAGAGTTCAAGCGGCTCTTGCATCTTTCCGGCTTTACTTTCTGCTTGCGAACCATACCCCCAGAACATATCGGCTCTTATCTCCCCTTTGATGGCTCCTCCGGTATCTTGTGCAAAGACCATCTTCTCTATAGGGCTCTGATCGATGGGGTCTTGCGTCTGCATATAGAGCATAGCACCCAGAGGTACATAACGTCTATCTACTGCGATGGAGCGTTCAGGTGTCAGTTCCAGTCCAAGCGAACCGGTCGCAGACTGTCTACGCTCCTGGAAAAAGACACGACTTGGATTGGCATTTAGTACCTCATCTACCCGCTGAGGGTTATCTGCCAGCCAGGCACGGATGCTTTGTAGAGAGACCTCCTCACGGGATATCTCATTTTGCTCTATGAGATACTTACCGATCGAGCGGTAGGGGTGACCATTTTGATTCGCATAGCCTACAAAGATAGTCTCTCCATCATCGAGCTCTATACGTCCGGAGCCCTGGACCTCAAGAAAAAAGAGTGAGACCTTATCATCGACCCAACAGAGTACCGAAGCATTACTCTCAGCCATCGTCTTGCGTGCAGCATAAGGGACTAGGGTGTTCCCTTCCAGTCGTCCACGCAGACGGATACCTTTTAGTTTCGGGTAGAGGCTATCGAGCTTGACGATGATGAGATCATCAGGAACGGCGTAGAGCAGGTAGCGGTAGCGTTCACTCTTTTGCAGACTTCCAAGAAGCAGTGGTTCATAATAACCTGTTATCAGGCCTTCCGCCTCACCCTCTTTAGTTGTGATCTTATAGGGACGTAGTGAGTGCTCGAAGAATGCCCTGGCATCATCCACCTCCCCTACTTCATCACATAGATCGCCATACAGTCCTTTTGTCCGTCCTGAGATACAACTCTTCTCGAAGATCGGTAACAGTGCATCAAAGTCCTCTTCTGCCCAGCTCTGTAACTGTTCATATTCTGAGGGCAGCAGATAGGTCTGCGGAAGCTTTTCACTGAGGATCTGCGGTTTTGGTGCACATCCGGCAAACATAAAAAAGAGGATCGACACTAAAGCCAGAGAGATCATCCTCATCGTCGTGATTCCAAAACTGCTCGCATACGTTCATCCTATAAA
>JAUWRZ010000474.1 GCA_030610325.1 Sulfurimonadaceae bacterium
GAAGCATCGTCTTCAGACCAAAGAGGGCAAGCAGGTCTACGCCGAGCGAAAGAGTACTGTAGAGCCGGTATTCGGTGTCATCAAACATGTGATGGGGTTCCGTCAGTTCATGCTTAGAGGCTTTGAGAAGGCACAGGGAGAGTGGGATTTGGTCTGTATCGCCTATAACCTGAAACGGTTACACAAGATGAGTCTGGCGTAAGAAGTGTGGTGTCGTAGGAAGGACAATATCGAGCGTCAAAGCACTTGACATAGGTATTTATGATGGCTTATCTGACCAGATATCTAGTCAAGCCGCTTTTAAAAAAAGAGGAAGTCGGTCATTAGAGAGATCCTTGATGCTAATCCGACAGACTCCTAGTGGAGATACTTTTAATATCTGTGCTTATTTTAGTGGTCTTTATCTACTGGAACCGGAAACTGAGTCATGAAGTAGTAAAACGAAAGATGATCCAAAAAGAACTTCAAAAGCTCAATAAAACGCTTGAGATCCGTATACAAAAGAGTGTGGAAAAGATTCGAGAGCAGGATGCGTTAGTCTCGCAGCAGTCCAGGTTGGCTCAGATAGGAGAGATGCTTGGTGCCATAGCCCATCAATGGAGAAGTCCTTTAAGTGTATTGCATATAAACATGGAGATGCTCGAACATGATCATAAGGAGCATAAGATCGATGAAGAGTTTTTGAAGGGCTTTATTGAAAAGAATAGTGAGATCATACGATTTATGTCGACTACTATCGATGACTTTCAGAATTTCTACAAGATAGATAAAGATAAAAGCGTTTTTGATATAAGCAAAAGCATCACCTCTGTTCTCAATATACAGTCGGCACTCTTGGAAAGAAGTGACATCGAGGTCATGCTCAGTGGGGAAAGTTTTACCGTATTTGGGTATCCAGGTGAGTTTCAGCAGGTCATATTTGAGCTTATTGAGAATGCCAGAGATGCACTACTGGACAAGAAGACAAAAGATCCTCGTATAAAGATCACGATGTATCATGATGGAGCTCAAGGTCATATTGAGTTGTCAGATAATGGTGAAGAGGTCGATGAGACAATACTCGACAAGGCATTTATACCCTATTTTACTACTAGAGAGCAGCGTGGTGGTACCGGGATGGGGCTCTATACCTCGAAGCTTATCATCGAAAAAAGTTTGCATGGTAAATTGACGATCATAAAAAAAGAGAAGAGGTGGACTATATTGATCACCCTGCAAAAGGCTCATGAAGATGTCAAGTAGATGCAATGAATTGACACTTTTGTATATAGAAGATGATGATGAACTTCGTAAACAGTTTGCACGTATACTCACACCCAGATTCGCAAAGATCTTTGAAGCTGCAGACGGAGAAGAAGCTTTAGCCCTGTATCAGGAAGAGCATCCTGATATGATACTTGCCGATATCAACCTTCCCCGGATCGATGGGTTGGAGCTTATTAGAATGATCCGTAAAGAGGATAAACAGACCCCGATCATGGTCCTCAGTGCTTATTCGGATAAGGAAAAGCTTCTTAAAGCAGTAAAACTGGGACTGACAGAGTATCTGGTCAAACCGGTTCCTTATAAAAGGCTTCTTACACTGCTCGAAGAGATGGCATCAGGACTTGATGACAACAGGTCTAATATTGATACGATAAGACTGCGGAGTAGTTATGAGTGGAGAGTCACTCAACGGGTCTTGCTCTTTGAGGGCAGGATCATCGTATTGACATCACGGGAAACAACGTTGCTCAAGTCACTTATCGATAATATCAATACTGTCATCACCATTACAATGATCGAGAATTCCGTCTGGAAAGATGATGGAGCCGATCACCATATCTCATTCAGTCATCTCCTCAAACGCTTACGAAAAAAACTTCCCGAAGAGTTGATAGAGAATATTTACGGAGAAGGTTACAGAATACTCTCGAGATAGACTCCTTTGTGATAATAAAATGCCACTTTTCTGACAATATATTTCTGTAGCATATAGTTTTAGAGGTGCCCTTTATAGATAAGAGGAGAGACGATGAAGCAGGTAGCAAAGATCGCATTGATGGCTTTGGTGGTCGGTTTTACAGCAGCTTCGGCAAAAAGCGACAAACCGAACATCTTAGTGATAATGTCTGATGATGTAGGTGTCAGTAACCTTAGTATTTACAGTCATGGGATGGCGGGATATAAAACACCAAATATCGACAGGATCGGTAAAGAAGGTGTGATGTTTACTGATTAC